>CAZVNO010000010.1:0-5350 GCA_964628715.1 uncultured Gammaproteobacteria bacterium
ATTATCCCAACAAATGAAAGAATTGTTCTAACCACAAAACCCAAAGTTTCAGAAAAGGTTGTATCTGTGGTATTGGCCGAATATCCAGCTTGTTGAGCAATCCCTCCGGCAATGCCTGCTCCAAGGTCAAGAGCAAATACGAAACCAGGTACAACTAATACTGCCACCAAAGATAAAAATAAAAGTATTTTTTTCATACAAAAATAAATTATTGCATTACCCAAGTGCAGCAGGTTGGGTTAGCTTCACATTGTGTTTGATTGATTCCATTACATTGAACATTCTGCTGGCTACATGTGTAAGCCTGTGCTTGATCCAAAGTCATAGAACAATAGCCACCGGTGGATGTTGTCTGGAATCTCCCGGTCACAAATACCGTAATCGCATAGGCACTGACCACAAGCACAAGACCAATAATTGTTCCGGAAATAATTTGTTTTGATTTATCAATCTGTCCTTCATCTCCACGCGCAGTCATCCAGAGAAACCCGGCATAAATCATGAGGATAAAAAATATCGTACCGATAAGAGTAAGAGCCGCGTTGATGATTGTTCCAAGAGTACTTTGAATATCGCCGCCGCTTGCTCCGGCCGCGTCACCGAGTGGACGAAGTTTTGTCATTGCATCACCAAGCTTGCCTTGGGCAGATGCGTGCAAAGGGATAACAAGAAGCATGATGATTGCCACACTGGCAGCCAAACCGTACAAAAATTTCTGAAAATTTTTCATACAAATCAAGTTAATTTTCCAGTAATAAAGGCGGTTATACTGTAAGCAGCAACCGTAATTGCCAAGCCAATAATAGCCGCTTTTATAATATCTTTTGCTTTGGTAATTGGCTCTTCATCCCCGCGCGCCGTCATCCAGAGAAAACCGGCATAGATTATGAGGAGGAAAAATACCGAACCAACAGCTGTCAATGCGACTTTGATAATCTCACCCAAACGAGTTGTAATATCATCTTGGGGTATTCCGGTTTCAGACACAGTATTTCCCAGCATGTTATTGGCCTCATTCAAAAGATCACGCTCTGCACCCACAACCACCGGCGAACTAAACAAAAAAAATACTATACCAAGCATAAAACCTGCCAAAATATTTTTTCTGTGTTTAAAATTCAACAGCATACTATTATTAAGGCGTACTATTAGTTGCCGTATTATTAGCCGGAGTCGATGTCGGAACAGCATTGAAAACAAAGGTTGTAATCGCATAAGACGCCAAAACAATAACCATTCCAATCGTGGCCGCAACAATCGTGTCTTGTGCTTTTTGGGTAAGTTCACTATTCCCACGCGCTGTCATCCAGCGAAGCCCAGCGTAAATCATGAGAAGAAAAAACAAAATACCAATCATGGACAGGGCTGTGCCGATAATTTGCCCAATAAGGATTGTCACATCACTGGTACTGCCCACAGTATCCAACCCAGCCGAACGAGCAGTCGAGCCTAGTCCGTAATCTTCGGCATAGACAGGAACAACTGCAAAAAACATTATAAACAGGAAGATAAATAAAAAATTTTTAAAAAAATGCATATATATTATACTTGGTTAGGAGAAGTAATACACAAACCTTGGTAACAAGTTTCACCGGCGTTGCAGCCACTGTCATTTACACATGAAGGTGCCAGTGTTGGTTCAGTAGTTTTATCCGCACTCCCCAAAACAAACCTTGTCAGCGCGTACGAACCCACAATTATGATAACACCAATCGCCGCTGCGATTATCGTCTCCTTACCTTTTTCTGTCCTCTCGCTATTTCCACGCGCAGTCATCCAGAGAAAACCACCATATACGCTTAAGACAAAAAAGACAACCCCGACAAAAGATAACGCGTAACCAATTATTTGCCCAATAAGTTTTGGCAGAGGAACCGCTGTTTGATTTTTTTGGTCTGGGAAGGCTTCGTTTCTGGCTTCAATCAATCCGGAAGTGATCGCACCCGTTGCCTCAGCCGCACGAACAACAACGCCCTGCCCGATGAACAAAACCGACAGCGCCACGAGACAAATTATTGTGGTAAGCCATCGCGACATACGGTTATAATTGCTGAGTTCCTAAAGTTCTTGACGTACTTGTGGCGCTCGATATTTGCCGCAGGATGAAATATGAAATCGTATAGGCTGACATGATAATCACCAACCCGATCACAGCGCCATACATAATCCCTTTTGCCTGACCAACCTTATCATCGTTCCCGGCCGAAGTGGTCCAGAGAAACCCAGCATAAACCATAAGAGATAGTGTGATAGCACCAAGAAGACCAAGCGAAACATTGATTATTCTGCCGACAGTAAACCGAATGTCATTGTTTGAAAGTCCTGAAGCGGAAGCGCAGCCCACGCCTAGTGGATCATCTGGACTATCACAATTGATTGAATTACTGGCAAATACAGCTGATGGAACGCCAAAAAATAGAACAAATGCCAGCGCTGTACCAATAAAAAAATTTTTCATACAAAAACGATAAAACGTTTTCTGCCTCGTATCAGTTATCCACTAATATGAATCCCTGGTACGAGGCAGAGACATTCCGCGCGGATGCGCTGCCTCTGCCTTCTTGCAAAATAAACTAGATAGCATTTCCCGCGCCTGTACCTGTCGCGGCTGATAAGCTGCGAAGTACAAACTGAGCGATGGCGTATGCACTGAGAATAATTGCCAAACCGATCACACCAGCGATAATACGCTTGCGTGCTTCAGTGGTTTTTTCTTCATTGCCACCAGCTGTCATCCATTCAAAGCCACCTGCCAAAATAATCACGAGCGCGATCACACCGAGGAGACCGAGCGCGACGTTGATAATACTAGCAATTGTCTGTTGTAATGTTTGATCACTTGCGTATGATGCTGGACGGGCAGTTGCCAATCCAAAATCACTTACCGCTGTATCAGCAGGTGTATTGGCCAACACGGCTGTTCCCATAGTAGCTGACATCGCGACAGCCGAGATAAAACTCATAGCCTTGCGGTGTTTTGCCACAAAATTCGTCATTTTCATATTCTCACCTCCTTTCGGTTTGGGATACTCATAGCCACTTTATGCTACTCCTTTTTGGGTACACTTACAACTATTATTTACACTCCACTCGTCAATCTCGTAAATATGAGACTCAGTATACCATAGCTCGCAAAAATAATAAAAATACCAATCACTGCGTAAAGCATAGCGGCGCTGCCCATCCGAACTTTTTCTTCATTTCCAGCCGAAGTAATCCACATAAAGCCACCATAAACAAAAACCGCCAAAGTCAAAGCGCCGACAACACCGAGCGCACTCTTGATCGCCGTACCGGCAATTGCCGAAAAATCCACTTCACTTCCAAGCGGGTTTTCCAATTTGGTGGGTTTGGACACATAACCTTCACGGCAATCGGTAGCGATTTGACAGCTATTAGCCATTATATTTTCTGTGTCTGATTGGCAAAGATTATCACACTCCATGGTTGCATCTGCCTCAGACAAACCATTGGTCCCATAAATAATACCCGGATCACTTATATCTGTGCATCTATCCTGTCCGCCGATAGTCTTGTAAGTACAATATCGATAGTTCCCAGTTGTTGACAAAAACTCCCCAACAAGAGACTGTTCCCCGCCTTGAGTATCCACTGTAGGGCTATTTGGTGCCGGAGTATAGCCGCCAGCATCAATATCTGGTGGTTGAATAACCGCCTGAGCAAAAATTCTAAGTGGTAAAAAACACCCAAAAACTATCGAAAAAATAATTATTTTTTTTAATACCAAATTAAAAAATGACATACAAAACAAATCATTTAAAACAGCGTACTGGCAAACCCGGCCGCACCAAGAGTATTCAGAATAAATTCCACCAAAATGTAAGCGCCAAAAATAATGATAATACCGATGATCGCTGCCGTTAAAATTTGCTTACCCTGCTGGACTTTTTCCGGATTTCCAAAAGACAAAATAATCGTAAACCCGCCATAAACAAAGAATAAAAACGCGGCCGTCCCGATTAAACGAAAAACGATTGTGGTTTGTTTCAATAAAATTGCAAGCAGGTCATTCACACTCCGACAATTTCCTTTGGCCGCGCATGGCGTCAACAAACTATTATCATAATATTTAAAATTACTCGACATTTCCTGCTCCACTCGAGTCAAACAGCGATTCGTCGCTGTATCCCAGGTACAGACAAGACTGCCTTCGATGGCGCCTGATTCTGATTTTGTGCCGCAAAATCTTTGACTCAGACGATTACAGATACTGGCATTATTTCGATTGTAGCAAGCCTCAACGTCGTAAAAACAATTTGGATTATTTAGGCAAAGATCTCGATCCGAATCAAATGAGCTACAATCTGTACTAGCGGCCAATTCATCACGACAAAAAGCTTCTTGTGAACAAGGCACCTCTCTAAAATCCACTCTTATGCAAACCTCTCCGGTTCTTCGACCATCACTTTGAGAATTAAAAATTTCATCTATCCATGTCTGATTAGTTGCGGGTCCACAATAGTAACCTTCACCAGAAATACGAGCAATATTATTTATACAAACAAAACTACCATCAGTTGAATTCCACATTGGTCCACAAACTCTTACATCGCTGCCTACTGTAGGTATTTCGCAAGAATTAGTTTCTGTTTTTAAACTGCATGTGTTTCCTGACACACAACACATACTTTCAGCAGAAACGGTTTTTATCATGAAAAGACTAAAAACAATAACTGCTACCAAAAAAACAAATTGTCTAAAAAATTTACCCGACATAAACCAGGCTAAAATGTTTGTTGAATAATCGCTGCCGCAGTCAAAACCAAATTGCGGTCGCGCTCGAGCTGATTTTGCGACTCTTTATCAGTATATGGCGCCAAATACCGAATCACCAAATCTTTTATCGCCCCGGTCGCAGCATCAATATCGCGGCCATGATACCAATTTTTTGCTGTTAAAATCTGAGAAACAAATGGGCTCAAAACCACGTCTTCTTTACCAGCCGCTATATGGACTCGAAGTGGGCTTGGCACGCCCAGAGACGCTGAATAACGTTTGATTGTGTCTGGAGATGAAATAAAACGAATAAAATCCCAAGCTTCATCCGAATGTTTTGTCTTTTTTGAAACTGATTCAACCCAATAATTGGCAACATTTACCGGACTTGTCGGGTTGAGCTGAGGAAGCGGTACTGCATTCACCGTAAGTTGCGGTGAAAGTTTTTTTACCCGAGCCAGATCAAAAGCAAACCCAATAGCAAAAGCCGCTTTGCCTCTAGCAAATTCAGTCATTGAATTATTGAAAGAATCATTCCAAGAATAAACTTCTTTTGTTGGTCTGGCAAAATCCGTATAAAATCGGAGTGACTGTAAAACCGGATTTTGGTCAG
>CAZVNO010000010.1:5360-8513 GCA_964628715.1 uncultured Gammaproteobacteria bacterium
CAAGCGAACGAGCAAAAGTAACTTGGTTGCCAGCTGACATTACAACACCATTCTGAAGCATTAGAGCAGACAGGATATCAAAAACATTATCTGTGTTTGTACCTGTCCCAACCGCAATCCCCGACTGAACAATCGCTCCTTTTTTGTCATAAATCGTTGTCTTTTTTACTGCCGTCACAAGCTCGTCCCATGTACTCGGGGGCAACGGGATACCGGCTTTATCCAATAGGTCTTTATTGTAAAGTATGGCCAAAGTGTCATATGTAAGTGGCAAACCATAAACCTTACCGCCAACTATTACATCTTCTGCTACACCAGCCACATACGTTGATTTGATCGCATCAATTGTCGGCATGCGATTTTGTTCTACAGTTACGATTGTCTGCGGTTGGTACTTGCCCTGAATCATTACATTCGCTACTTTGACACTGTCTGGCATGGAGAGCAAACGATTTGAATATTTCCCCAGCCACCTCGTGTGCATAGAGATAATATCCGGACCAACATCATCTGCTAAAGCATTTACAAAAATCTTATCAAACTCTTCATACCGAAGTTGGCGAATATCAATCGTAACGTACGGATGCATTTGTTTGTAAACAGCAGCCAGTTTTTGCAATTCTTCCACATTTCCAAATACTGTCCAATATGTGAGTTTTACCGGCGCAATCGCAGCCTGCTCGGAAGAAGAAAGCCCTTTGCAACCAAAACCGGCAAAAATAAAAAGAGAGATAATTGAAAAAATATAGAAAAATTTACGCATACAATTTTATTTGAAAACAGTCCCAAATATAAAATCCACAATTGCGTAACTTGATAGAATCACGACCACACCAAGACTGGCCCAGAGAAGCATACTTCGTGATGATTCTGCCTTACTACTATCACCGCGAGAGGTCATCCAAATCAAACCGGCATAAACAAAAATAACAAGTGCAATCGTACCGATAATCCCAACAGCAACCCTGATTAAGCGCCCAATCAATGCGGATGGGCTTGATAGGCCTAATTTATTGAGACCTCTGGCAGTTGCGCCTAATTCATTACTCAAATCACTAAAATCCGGCCCATCATAGCCAGAGCCGCTGGCACTTGGATTACTAGCATACTGTGAACATGTTTGGGTAAGAACAAACAAGCAACCCTTGGCTCGATTGGCATCCTGAGTAGCACCGGCGTCACAATTTTGGTAACAGAGCTGTCTAGCGGCGTCTCTATCCACTGCCATCGTAGACGCAAGATTTTTGTAATCAACACAAATTTTGTCAACATTTATTTTTGTCGCACTTACCCCTCGATTCAACCCTGGCGCTTCTCCTTCGTAGGTAAGAATGCATGTCCAGTTGGTTAGATCACTTATAGCATCACCAGCTGCTTCTATACTTTTTATTTCTTTTGCTTTCTCGGCGTCATCTATTATTTTTTGATTAGCCGCCTCATCTGGTCGGCAATTTTGTGTCTTTAGAACACTATTAATTTGAGCCGTGCTAAGTGATGCAAAATTGGAACAAAGATTTTTTGCGGCCTGCGCCTCACTATCAGACAAAGTATTTGCAAAAGATGTACAAGTAGAAATAGAAGCGTTAGTTTCATCTTCCTTAACAAAAGAAATTGTCCCGGCCGTCTCTCTATAAACTGAAGTATCACAGCTAATGTCACATTGACAAGCAACCCGTGCAGAAACCAAATGCGGCAAAAACAAAAACACCAGTATAATTACCGAAAAAAAACCCAATCCTTTGAACTTTATGTTCATACCCCTATATTAACCCTTGTTTTTGCGCAAAATGAATAGCCGTCTTCAAAAGCGAAACCGGAGCGCCGGTATCAAAATATTGCCCCTCATATTCATACGCATAAAATGGTTTTTTTTGTGCCAATGTATTTGCCGCGTCAGACAGCCAAATTTCACCATCTTTACCTGATTTTTGATTCTCCAGACTTTCCCAAATATCTTTTGTAAAGATATAACGCATACCACCAACGATCAAACCATGCGGCGACACTTCTTCTTCACTTGGTTTTTCTTGAAACCTTTCAACGACAAATGTATGCGAATCTTCTGTTTCCTGACCATAGACATTGCCATACTTTGTCATGGCTTTTTTGTCATCAATTTTTTGCACTCCGATCACAGATGATTTTTTGTCGGCAAAGACCTTCAAAAGTTGCTCAATTACCGGTACAGAACTATCAATAATACTGTCACCATCAGAAAAAGCAAATGGTTCATCACCAATAAACTCTTTGGCACAAAGTAGCGCATGACCATTCCCAAGCGGCTCGGACTGACGAGTATAGAAAAACCGAACTTTTTCTGTCAAATCAATCAAATGTTGAATCCGGTCTAGTTTCCCCTTTTCTGTAAGAAATCTCTCCAAATTGTGATCCCGATCAAAATGATCTTCAATGGCCCGTTTTTGCGAACTGGTCACAAAAATAATTTCTGTTATCCCAGAAGCGACCATTTCTTCTACAATATATTGAACTACCGGTTTATCCAAAACCGGCAACATTTCCTTTGGCATTGCCTTTGTGGCTGGCAAAAATCTGGTCCCCATCCCAGCGACAGTTATCACTCCTTTTCGTACAGAATAAATTTGTTTCATAGTTCTGAATCTAATCATAGAGAGTATACCACCTAAATACCTGAGCACTCAAGCACCTGAACACCTTAGCACTTGATTAACTTATTCTTTACTTATGTCCTGCTCGACCGATCTAATCTCTGACCAGAGCATTGCCCCAATTTCATCTGCCATTTTCAAAGCCAAAGCACTTTCAGTTTCTACAATCCATTTCTCTCTCAAAGCAAAATCATATAAATATCTTGATTCTCCAAGAGAACCATAAGAAATTTCATAAAATGTCAGTTGTACTTTTTTTCTTTTCCGAGAATAACCCTCTATGTAATTCAAAATAATTGAAAGCGCTGAACGTCGATGTTGCGACACCGCACCATACAATTCGTCTTTCGGGTATTTTTTAGTTATTGAATATGTATAATGCACATACTCATCCATAAGCCTCTTCAATTTTTACTGAAACTGCGAAAAACTTTTATCTGACATAACACTAAATCTCCATGTGCTTAAATGCTCAAGTGTTCAAGTGCTAAGGTGCTAAGGTGCTAAGGTGCTCAAGTGCTAAGGT
>CAZVNO010000010.1:8523-13322 GCA_964628715.1 uncultured Gammaproteobacteria bacterium
ACTGCAAGTTGTTTGCTCCAAAAAAGGAAAGGGTAAGAAAGGCTAGTATAGTTAACAAGTTAGGGTTTAGTAATTAGGTGTTATCGTAACTCTTCCCAACTAATCAAATCATACACATTACCGACAGGGAAACCTGGTGGTGGATAATAACGAAGGTTACCATCATAAATATGATTGGTATTGATAAAACCAGACACCACTGTCCCGCCAGCATTCACGTACTTCCATCCGCCAGAAGCAAATGATATCTGTGAGCCAGAAAATGTCAGACTATTCCTGGTTTGAGCATACGAAGGAGTGTAGATTGAACCAAATTGTGCCAACGCCGCGGCATTAATTGTCATGTTGGTTGGGACATTATGCGGAACAACAATATCACGCTGAGCAATCAAACCGATAACATCGGTTGAGGCTTGTGAATTATAGGTAAGATTATTGGATATAATAATATCGCGATAAGTTGCCGGTAACACCGGAAACCGACCAGCCCCAATCGTTACCCGACCATTAACAACACCTTCTACCCACACGTTATCTTCAACAAAAATTGCGCCATTTGCCGGGATAGCATTATTACTCACTAAAGTTGAAGTTTGAATATCATAGCAATAACCACTATAACAACGACTTGTAACCCGATAAAGATTGAATGTACCATTGGCCAAAAAAACCAAACGCCAACCATTCCGCCCTGAAGAATAAAGATGAATACCGCCATTATCAGCAGAAGTCTGAATAGCTGCCAAATCAGCTGTAACTGAATTGAAATCAACTGCCGGCACAGGGAATTCCCAAAAAGATTGTGGTCCGCCGATTCCCCAAACACCATTACGGGTTGTCCCAGAATAAGTATAGGTAGACCTAGCACTGCGCACCCAGGAATTGGTCGTGCCATCAAAACGAATACCCCCATTTGACTGGACAATGCCATTTACAACTGTTGTCTGTGAAAAAGACATATCAGCATTTGTCAAAAAAGTATTATTTGTCAGCGCCGGAAAGCCGAGTCTGACCCGAATAACCCTTCTTGCATTTGGCTCAGCAACAGTCCAGCCGGTTGACGTAATAGTAGTGATTGTACTACCGGTGATTGGCGCTGTTATATCTAGAGAATAATAACCAATCACTGTCCCATCTTTATCAGTAAAAGCATGAACATAAGGACCACTATGATTTGTGCCATCCTGATAATCGTTTGGTGTATGCGCCAAATGCCAACGATAATAGTCAATCCCGGCTTCAGCTATATGGAAGGCTTGATCCCTCTGATAAAGTCTGGTTGATGCGCGGTGCTCAAAGACTGCGTATCCGGCTACACCGGTAATAATAACCCCCATGGCCAAAAGGCCAAACATAACCACAAAAAGGAGAATTGAACCTTTTTTATTATTTAAAAAAAACTTTTGAGGGGGCATAATAAAAATTATCTTGAATCTGGAACACACTCGAGAATACCCATAGTAATAATACTACAAGTACCGGTAAATACGTACTCCGGCACGGTAAATTGACAGGCAGCCCCAGTTGATTTATTTTGGCAAGCTGCAATCGCTTTTTCTTCTGGTGGCACCGGAATTTCTTGAACAAAAGGTGCGGATGGTGAATTATTTGCATCACCGCTGTCACTGTCGGAATTTACAGAGCCAGAGGATGACCCGCTGCCACCTGATGAAGCTGGAGCAGTATTATCGACATTAGAATTTGCCTCTACTGGCGTAAAAACAATCGTTGCGGTTCCATTAACTAGATCATAATCTTCGATAATGGATTCTTGATTATTCGCTATAGTATTATCCGGATATGTTACGGCAATTATCGAACTCGAAACATGAGCAATTACACCTCCGGTTTTTATGTTCGAATCATCAAAAGTAATCGAAATTTCGCCAACTTTATAGGCCACAGATGCTCCGCCAACAATATTTTCCAAATTCTTTTTGCCACTCAAAGCCGCTTCGGCTGTCAAATTGATTTCTGCTTGGATTTTGTCTTCTTCCGAAAATACACCTACATGGATAATCCCACCAACAAAGCTTTCTTCACTTTCAATAATTGCGTTAGCGTTTCTCTTAAGTTTTGAATCAGCAAAACTAAATTTTTGCGGTGAAACGTTACCAGTGATACCTGATTTTACCGCCTCTACCGAAACAAAAACAAAAGACTGCGGCGGAACTAAAGCCTGCTCTTTGGTGACAAATTCTATACCATTTTCAGATAAAATATGCGTTCCAAGCGCAATAGAGAGTGGTTTGGCTGATAAATTTGTAATTTTTATTTTTCCTTTTGCAAAACCATCTTCATCATGAACAGACCCGGGCAAAAGCACAGTCGTAAAATCGATTGGCGTTGATGTGACCAAACCAAACCTAGCCCCTTCTACGCCAGAGCGAGCAATTCGCATGCGAATTTGTTTTGATAAAGTTGAGGTCGCAATTTTATTTCCCGTAGAAATTACTTTTGACGGCATTTTTTTATTTAAAATAAAAAATACAAATACGCTCAATGCCGCAATACAAATAATAATCAAAGTGACAAAAAGACTTTTCCTTAACATAAGCTATTTCAATTTGTTTTTAAATTTCTAACTTGAACTGTTGATTGTACTCGTATCGGTACCGGTGTTTTTGTCGGATCTTTTTCCATATCAAGTATTACCGTAATGACATGAATCTGAGTTGTTGACACCGGCTGAGTCAGTGATGCCTCAGTACCGGTATAGGATTCATCATAATAAGTAAATATCGGAGTTGAGGTGGTATTCGCCACATAGTGAGCAAAGTCAGTTACCTCTTCACTACCTGATGGATAAGTAAGAGGGCTGCCAGATGGATTGGTGACACCGCGCCGAAGCACATTTTCATATAAAAAATATCTGACTTTTTCGATATAATTATCAGAATCAACATTGGCATAAAGTGTCAATGTGCTTGTCCCAGCAGTCTCAATCGGGTAAGCACCTACACTTGATGGTACAGCCCGGCGCACATCATTTACGACACTGTGAAGAACACGACGACCATCACTTTGAGAAGCTAGCTGATCAAACACAATATTACTTTGGCGTAAAGATGAAATCAAAAACCAAGCTGACGCCAAAACCAACATACTCCCTATCCCCAGGGCAATAATCATTTCCAGAATTGTAAATCCTTTATTAAAATTCATAATTACTGAGCCGATAGTTCAATTGAACTGAGAGTATCCCCTGCCACTGATACATGAATAGTAGACGTTTGATATCCAGCTTTCCCAGCGTCAATTGTATATGTGCCATTTGGGATATTACCAAAATATGCTTGTCCTGGTGGAGTGCAATCATTGGTATAACTCACCGAAATGTCTGATAAAACCGGTGTATAAGTAGTCGATGCGGTAGACAAAAACAATTTGTAACGCAGATACCTTTCACTATTATGGACAGAGCTCAAAATTGGATTTGTATTATCATAATACGTAGCGTCTGTCCCATCCGGCCCTTTATAGACCCAAACTGCTGATGAAGTTGTGACGCTTGTCGCAATCTGGAAACGAAGCGATCCAGCACCAGTCTCAACAGACTGACTAAATGGCTCCCACACCAGGCTAACATAATTTGGCGTTGTTCCAACATCGAAAATTGAAGATTCCAATTGTGCCGATGGCAAATAATACTGTCCGATCTTACGTAATTTTAAATCGCCTGCAAGATTATTATTTTCAATACTGCCATCATCAGAATAATAAGAATCATTTGTGAATAAAAGCTGCCCAGAACCACCAGACCAATCCGTTTGACGAATATAACCAACTCCAGTTTGCTCGGTATCGTTATCCGGTCCGCTAATATCCACTGTAGCATTTGCAATTGGTTGTTTGGTGATACTATCCCGAACATCAACAACCAAGGAACGTGCTGTATTTGAACTGAGAATAAACTTAATCGGCTGGTCAACCCCCGGCGCCAATGAGACAGGCAGCTGTGGGATTGTCCCAACAACATCATAACCACTAACAACCGGCGAGTAATTATCCCAGTCAAGCAGAGTAGCCGCATATTCGCCATTATTGTCAGTTAAAAAATTTTCATTAATTTTTGGCACGTCTGGATTCGTCCCAATCAATTTTGTGCCAGCAAGCGCAATCGAAACATTATTGATTGGACTGCAACTTAGATTAATGGTTGAAAACTGCAAAGAAGAGACGAGATCAATCGCAAAACTTATCTGAGTTACATTTTGGGCTACTACCGATGCTGGTGGGTGGACAGGATTAAGAACAGTAGCGCTTGATTCAACTGTTCTTTCAGTTGTGTAGCCATCCTTTGTAACTGTTATCGCATAAGCATTGATACCAGACGGTAAATCAACCAACTTCAGCATACCAGTATTGTCTGTGGTATCAACCAAATCAATCGATGGGTCTGTCGTCGACGCTACTACATGAACAGAAGCGCCAACTACGGGTACAGCCGCCGCATCAAACACCTGGATAAACAAAGCGCCATGTGTCGGATCACCCTCCAAAGCTCTGGGCCCAACACGTGTCTCCATTGAAATTGGTCTTTTTTGCTGGCACTGGTCACACATGATTTCCACCTGAACCATTTTGTAATCAGCTGGTGCAATATCATTTGGCGTCCCGCCAATTGTCCCGTCATAAGGATCATCAATGCTTCGAATTGTTCTCGTAATCGTAAATGGAATATTATTTCGGGTTGTAGTGACAGTTCTTGCCAAAGCTCCGGCCGGGCTACCATGCAAAATACCGACTTGATCATATGGTAGATTTCTAATAATTTCGATTTGTTCATTCAAAATACC
>CAZVNO010000011.1:0-12163 GCA_964628715.1 uncultured Gammaproteobacteria bacterium
CGCCACAATTCAAAATAAATAATAAAGTCACGAGAGTAGACTATTTTTTGCTATTAAAAAATAGAAATTAAAAATTTTAAATTAGGAATTTAATCTTAATTTTAAGTCTTTAGTTTCTAATATCATATTCACTGGTATGCCCATCTATAAACGTCAGTCAACGAAACAGCCGGAGAGAAAGTTTTTCACAGATCGTTCCGGTCAGATTTCAATGCCAGATTTGATTGAAGTCCAGAAGTCTTCATACGAATGGTTTTCAAAGTACGGTATTCGGGAATTATTTGAAGAAATTTCTCCGATCACTGATTTTACTGGTCGTGATTTGGAATTATATTTTGAAGAGTATTATTTGGATGAACCAAAGTTTGACGAGGCTACTTGTCATGCAAAAAACGCTACTTACGAAGCCCCACTTCGCGTCAATGTAAAACTTGTCAACAAACGGACGCAAAAGGAAAACAAGCAGGAAATTTATCTTGGTGATGTCCCGGTCATGACACCGCGCGGTACTTTTGTTGTCAACGGTATTGAGCGTGTGGTTGTTTCACAGCTTATCAGAAGTGCGGGCGCCTTCTTTACGGCCGATACTGTCCGTGGTCGTCGCTATTATGGTGGAAAAATTATTCCAAATCGCGGTGCCTGGATTGAAATCGAAACTGATCAAAATAACGTGATTTGGGTGAAAGTTGATCGCAAACGTAAAGTTCCGGCGACTGCTTTACTTCGTGCTTTTGGGTATAGTACAAACGAGGAAATTGCTGCGTTGTTTACCGATGTTGACAACCACCCAAACATGAGTTTCATTGAAGAGACTTTGAAAAAAGATCCTTCAACTACCGTTGATGAGGGGTTGATTGAAGTTTACAAACGTATTCGTCCGGGCGATTTGGCCACATCTGATAATGCCAAAAGTTTGGTGCACGCCATGTTCTTCAATTTTGATCGTTATGATTTGGGTCGTGTCGGTGTTTACAAGTTCAATACAAAATTTTCTTTGGGTTTGTCCGAGGCTGATTACGACAACAAAGAGCAGCGTGTACTTTCAAGGGAAAAGTTGCTCCAGGTTATTCGAGAAGTCGTTCGTCTGAATGTAACACAAGCTGATCCGGATGATATCGATCACTTGGGAAATCGTCGTGTTCGCGCGGTTGGTGAATTGGTGCAAAATCGTTTCCGTATCGGTTTGGCTCGCATGGAGCGCATCATCAAAGATAGAATGAGTACTTATGAAATTGACGGTTTGACACCAAACAAGTTGATTAATGCTCGTCCGGTTATTGGGGCGGTTCGTGAATTTTTCATGAGTTCACAATTGTCACAGTTTATGGATCAGGTAAATCCATTGGCAGAGCTTGAGCATAAACGTCGTGTTTCCGCTCTTGGTCCTGGTGGTTTGTCACGAGATCGCGCTGGTTTTGAAGTTCGTGATGTGCACACTACTCATTATGGTAGAATTTGTCCGATTGCCACTCCAGAAGGTCCAAACATCGGACTTGTTGGACATTTATCAAGTTTTGCAAAAGTTAACCAATTTGGTTTTATTGAAACCCCATATCGTCGCGTGGTTCATGATGTACCAAATGAAGCCAGATTTACCGAAGGTGAAACTGCTCGCGAAGATATTGCCGGTGTTATTAAGGCCGGTGAAGTAATTTCGGGGGCAATTGCTGAAAAATTGGCGAAACACTCTGATATCAAAACAGTGGCTGTTTGTCCGCGTGTGACCAATGAAATTGTTTATCTCAACTCTTTTGAAGAGGAGCGCGCGATTACTGCTTCGGCAACAACTCCAAAAGAAGCCAATGGAATTTTGAAGCAAGGACGTGTCCCTGCTCGCGTCCATGGTCAACCAACTGTTATTGATGTCAATCAAATTGACTTTTTGGATGTTTCTTCTGACCAAATTTTGAGTGTCGCCACATCGCTCATTCCATTTTTGGAACATGATGACGCTACTCGTGCTCTTATGGGTACAAACATGCAGCGCCAGAGTGTGCCTTGTATCAAAGGTGACGCACCGCTGGTTGGTACTGGAGTCGAACGTGCGGCGGCAGAAAATAGTGGCTATGTAATTCCAGCGCCAGGAGATGGAGAAATCACTGCAGTCGACGCCAACCATATTGAAGTTACTACAAAAAAAGGATCTGTTCACAGTTACACTTTGAATAAATTTGCTCGTTCAAACGCATCAAGTTGTATTAATCAGCGTCCGATTGTTACTCTTGGTCAAAAAGTGAAAAAGGGTGATCCACTGTCAGATGGCCCATCAACTCAGGGTGGTGAACTTGCTTTGGGTCAGAATGTATTGGTCGCCTATATGGTTTGGGATGGTTATAACTATGAAGATGCCATCATTATTTCTGAACGTTTGGTGCAAAAAGATAGATACACTTCAATCCATATTGAAGATTACGTTACTGATGTTCGTGAGACTAAGCTTGGACCAGAAGTCGTGACAGCGGATATTCCAAACGTCAGTGAAGAAAAATTAAAAAATCTTGATTCCGAAGGTATCGTCCGCATCGGCGCCGAAGTTCATTCCGGAGATATTTTGGTTGGAAAAATTACACCAAAAGGTGAGACCGAACTCTCGGCCGAAGAAAGATTGCTTCGTGCAATCTTTGGAGAAAATGCTCGTGATGTTCGAGATTCATCATTGTATCTTGAGGGTGGAGAACATGGTAAAGTTATCGATATAAAAACATTTTCTGCCGAGGACGGCGATAAATTGCAACCAGGCGTCATGAAACAAGTACAGGTTACGGTTGCCGACATGAGAAAGATTCAGGTGGGTGATAAAATGGCCGGTCGTCACGGAAACAAGGGCGTTATTTCACGTATTGTTCCGGTCGAAGATATGCCTTTCCTAGATGATGGAACACCTGTCGATATTATTTTGTCGCCACTTGGTGTTATTTCTCGTATGAACTTGGGGCAACTCCTTGAAACCCACTTGGGTTTGGCCGCGAATGCCCTTGGTTATCGAGCTGCCACACCAGTTTTGAATGGAATCACCGAAGAACAAATTAAAGAAGAACTGGTCAAAGCAGGCTTTCCGGTTGATGGACAGTTGCAGCTTTGCGATGGCCGTACCGGTGAGCCATTTGATCACAAGACAACCGTTGGTTTTAGCTACATGCTCAAATTGAACCACATGGTTGAAGATAAGATTCATCAACGTTCAATCGGTTCATATAGTTTGATTACTCAGCAGCCACTTGGTGGTAAGGCCCAGTTTGGTGGACAGCGTTTTGGAGAGATGGAAGTTTGGGCTATCGAAGCTTACGGTGCCGCACATACATTGCAGGAAATTTTGACAATCAAATCAGATGATGTGCCAGGTCGTTCCAAAGCATACGAGGCGATTATTAAGGGTGAAAAGATTACCAAAGTCAATTTACCAGAGTCGTTCAACGTATTGGTTCGTGAATTGAAAGGACTAGGGTTAGAGGTCGAGCTCTTGTCCAAAACAGAAGATGATAACTACGTTCCTGTTCAGGATGTACAGCCTCAGACTCAGGATAATGTTAATGATGAGAACGTTGCTTAATCATCCTCTAATCTTTTTTCTTCAATATGAATCGAGATACTCTTCACACAATTGACTTCGACGCTTTGTCACTGCGCGTCGCGTCACCAGAAGTTATTCGTAAATGGTCTTTTGGCGAAGTCAGCAAACCAGAGACAATAAATTACCGTACTCAGAAACCAGAAAAAGGTGGTTTGTTTGCCGAAGAAATTTTTGGACCAACCAAAGATTGGGAATGTTATTGCGGAAAGTATAAAAAAATTCGCTACAAAGGAATTGTTTGTGACAAATGTGGCGTCGAAGTAACACACTCATTGGTTCGTCGCGAACGCATGGGACACATTGAGCTCGCCGCACCAGTGTCTCACATTTGGTTCCTTCGCTCTATTCCTTCAAAGATTGGTTTGATTTTGGATCTATCCATTCAAGCCTTGGAAAAGGTTATTTACTTTGCTTCATTCATCATCACACGTGTTGATGAGCAAGGTAAAGAAGCTGTACTTGAGACTTTGAAACAGGAATACAAATCAAAGAAAAAACAAATCGAAGGTGATTATGAGCGTGCTCGCGCTGAGGCTGAAACCGCCAAGCAGGGAGCGAAGGCTCTCGAGGCACTTCTAAAAGAACGCGATCGAAAGCAGGAAGCACTCGACGAAGATTTTGCTGATGCTAAGTCTGAGCTTGAAGATATTCAAGTAATGTCAATCGTTTCGGAAAATAGATATCAGGAATTGGCACTTCGCTACGGTCATTTGTTTGACGCCGAGATTGGTGCTGGTGCTATCCATGCCCTCCTTAGCCGTTTGAATGTTGCCGAAACAGTCGACCGCCTTGAGGTTGAAGTGAAAAAAAGTAAAGGCGCAAAACATGATCGATTGGTTCGACGTATCAAACTCCTCCGCAGTTTCCTAAAAAACAATATCAAACCAGAGTGGATGGTTATGGTTGCTGTCCCTGTTATCCCACCAGACCTTCGTCCAATGGTGGCGCTTGATGGTGGTCGTTTTGCAACCTCTGATTTGAACGACTTGTACCGTCGCGTGATCAATCGTAACAATCGTTTACGTCGCTTGCTTGACCTCAATGCTCCAGAAGTTATTTGTCGCAATGAAAAGCGCATGCTCCAGGAAGCTGTTGATGCTTTGATTGATAACAACACCCGAGCAAGTAAGACTGTAACTGCATCGACTGGTCAGAAGCGACAGTTGCGTTCACTCGCTGATATTTTGAAAGGTAAACAAGGTCGTTTCCGTCAAAATCTTTTGGGAAAGCGTGTCGACTATTCAGGACGTTCTGTAATCGTTGTCGGTCCAAAATTGAATATTGATCAATGCGGTTTGCCAAAACGCATGGCGCTTGAGCTTTTCAAACCATTTGTCATGGCGCAAATTATCAAACGTGAATTAGCGTACAATGTTCGCAGTGCTTCACGTTTTATCGAATCAAATGCGCCAGAGGTTTGGGATATTTTGGAAGAAATTACCAAACATACCCGCGTTCTTTTGAACCGCGCGCCAACTCTTCATCGTCTTGGCGTCCAGGCTTTCCGTCCACTTTTGGTTGAAGGTAAAGCGATCCATTTGCATCCACTTGTCTGTGCTGCCTTTAACGCTGACTTTGATGGTGACCAAATGGCTGTTCACGTGCCTCTCACTGAAGAAGCAAAATGGGAAGCGGAAAATCTCATGGCATCAGAAAAAAATATCCTTAAGCCAGCCACTGGTCAGCCGGTAACAACTCCACAACAAGATATTGCTCTTGGCTGTTATTACCTGACAAAATACGCTGAAAATGACGAAGCCCCTGTCACAAAATTTTTCTCAAATATTACTGAGGCTAAGTTTGCTTATAAAGCTCGTAAGATTGAGCTCAAGGAGCGCGTAAAAGTCCGTATGGATGCTGCTACAATGGCAAAATTCCCAGAAGGGACAAGTCCACTCTTGGAGACATCAATCGGTCGTATTTTCTTCAATGAGATTTTGCCAGACAAGCTCCCATACTATAACGAGACAATTACCAAAAAACATTTGGGTCAAATTATTTCTCTTCTCCTTGAATTTTACGGACAAGAGAAGACAGCGTATATTCTCGATGACATGAAACGGCTTGGGTTCAAGTATGTGACAACATCTGGATATTCGCTTGGTATGGACAACTTTGGCTACATCAAAGAAAAGAAAGATATTTTGGCAGAAGGTGATGTGCAAGTTCGTGAAGTTGAAGACCAATATAATCAGGGTTTACTCACTGATTCAGAACGTCATTCAAAAGTGCTTGAAATTTGGACAAATGTTAAAGAGCGCGTTCTTGCTCAAAGCAAAAAAGGTTTGAACAAAGATGGTTCAGTCTTTGCCATGATTGATTCTGGTGCTCGTGGTTCATGGGGTCAGCTTGGTCAGGTTATTGGTATGAAGGGTCTCGTGGCCTCACCAAGTGGTGAAATTATTGAATTGCCGGTCAAGGGTAACTTTAAAGAAGGGTTCGAGGTTCTTGAGTTCTTTATCTCAAGTCATGGTACTAGAAAAGGTCTTTCTGATACGGCTCTTCGTACTGCAAATGCTGGTTATTTGACTCGTCGTCTGGTTGATGTTGCTCAGGATGTGGTAGTTATGACAGAAGATTGCGGCGACACTGATGGCGAAGTCTTTACAAAAGTTCAATCAGAACAGATGGGTGAAAAATTGACAGAACGTGTTCGCGGCCGTTTCGTTTTGTCAGATGTTTTGGATGGTAAAAAAGTGATTGTCCCGGTCGGTGAAATGATTGACGACGCTGCCGCTCGCGCGATTGAATCACTTGGCATTGAACAAGTTCACGTTCGTTCAGTCTTACAGTGCAAATTGTTTAAGGGTGTTTGCGTGAAGTGTTACGGTGTTGACCTTAGCAACAACATGGTTGTAAAGAAAGGTGTGGCTGTTGGTATCATTGCCGCGCAATCAATCGGTGAACCTGGTACACAGCTGACCATGCGTACATTCCACCTTGGTGGAGTCGCCGGTGGCGGAGATATTACTCAAGGTTTGCCTCGTGTTGAAGAATTGTTTGAAGCACGCAATCCAAAGCGCACAGCTGTTTTGTCTGCTGTGGCTGGAACAGTTCACATTGAGGATGCTGATGGTAAGGTAATTACCGGACCAACCGGCCGCAAGATTTTTGAAGGACGCCGAGGTCAGAAGATTATCCATGTTTCATTTGAAGGCCAGGATGAAATGAAGATCCGTGTTAAATCAGAAGATGAGGTTCGTATTGAAGAAAATCAACATGTCAAAGAAGGGGATGTGCTCTTGGTTCGCGGATTGACTGGTGAAGAGGTAACAGCAACCTATTCGGGTGTTGTTCGCCGTGATGACAAGAATATTATTCTTTCTTATGAAGGCCGTCATACCAAAGAGTATGTCATACCGCTTGGGTACAAACTTTGGGTCAAAGATGGCGACACTGTTGAGAAAGGTCAGCAATTGACAGAAGGTAGTGTCAATTTGCAAGAACTCTACGAACTTAAGGGTCGTGACGCTGTCCAGCGCTATATCCTTTCGGAGATTCTTGAGATTTACGCCGCCCAAGGTCAGCGTCTCAATGATAAACACGTTGAAATTATTATCAAACAAATGTTCAGTCGTGTGTATATTGAAGACCCGGGTGATACAGAGCTCTTGCCGGGTGAAGTTATTGAGAAATCGCAACTTCTTATTGCCAATGATGTTGTTAAGAAGGCAGGTAAAAAAGAAGCAACTGGTCGAGAACTTTTCCTCGGTATGAGTAAAGTTTCACTCTCAACCCAGAGCTTCCTCTCAGCCGCCTCGTTCCAAGAAACCGCTCGTGTCCTTATCAATGCTGCCATTACTGGCAAGATTGATTACCTTGAAGGTTTGAAAGAGAACGTTATTATCGGTCGGTTGATCCCAGTCGGAACTGGTTTCCGCGAATAACAAATAAAAAAATAAAAAATCTCCCCATTACGGGGAGATTTTTTATTATTTAAGTTTATTGTTTTGATTTTTTAGGCTAGTTTTAGCTTTTTTAAATTAAAAAATATTTTTTTACCATCTTGTCAACCACAGAATCATTTGCTAGTATTGAGAGGGTTTACTTCCTAAAAACTAACCGCTATACGCTAACAGTTTCACTATGTCCGGACACTCAAAATGGCACAATATCCAAGCACATAAAGGTAAACAAGATCAGAAAAAAGCGGCATCTTTCACCAAGGTGGCTCGCATGATTACGGTTGCCGCCAAACAAGGTGGTGGAGACCCGGTCATGAATTTTACCTTACGTTTGGCAATTGAAAAAGCAAAGGAAGTCAATTTGCCAAAAGAAAATATTGAAAGAGCGATTAAAAAGGGTACAGGTGAATTGGCCGATGAAATTCAGCTTGAAGAAGTTATGTACGAGGGTTTTGGGCCGGGCGGAGTTGGTATTTTGGTCGATGTAGTGACTGACAACAAAAATCGGACGGCTCCAGAGATGAAGCATTTCTTTTCACTCCATGGCGGCACATTCGCAGGGCCAGGTTCAGTCAAGTGGCAATTCAATCAAAAAGGCGCTGTTCGAATCAATGCTGAAGAAAAGGCCAAAATTTCTGATAAGGATAGTTTTGAACTCGCTTTGATTGATGCTGGTGCCGAGGATATTCAGATGCATGATTTTGGAATTGAAGTTTATTGTCCGGTAGATAAATTACAAAAAGTTCTTGAAATAATAAAAGCAACCGGTGCGGGAGCAGCCGAATCTGGCATCGAATGGATTGCAAAGGAGACAACTCCGGTTACTCCAGAAGTAAGTGAACAGTTAATGGCACTTGCAAACGCACTTGAAGCAATGGATGATGTCAGAGCCGTGTATACAAATGAAGCTTAAGTAGTTTTTATGCGTATTCTTGGTATTGATCCGGGCTATGGCCGTATGGGTTTTGGTGTGGTTGAGAAAAAGGGAAGTGACTGGGTTTATGTAGTTCATGGATGCGTTGAGACAAAAGCAAAAGATAAATTTGCCGATCGACTTCTCGAGTTGCATGCTGAAATAAAGCAGATCATTAATAAGTACAAACCAACTCATGCTGCGATTGAGCAATTATTTTTTGCCAAAAATGCAAAAACAGCTATGGATGTCGGACAGGCAAGGGGAGTGATACTTTTGACATTGTTCCAAGCGGGTCTTCCGGTGGCTGAGTACACGCCGCTTCAGGTAAAGCAGGCAATGACCGGATATGGACGTGCCGAGAAAGAACAAGTTCAAAAAATGATTGTTTTTTTGCTTGGCATAGCAAAAAAACCTTTGCAGGACGATGCGGCTGATGCCTTAGCAATTGCCTTGACAGCAGGTATTTCAGCAAAATTTGAACACATTAAAAGAGGCTAGTTTTTGTTGACAATATAACCCGATCATGCTATAGTATCGGACGTTATTCTTTCCCTTTGGCAAAGTCGAAGGGGATGGACCACAGACAGGCATACTTGCTGTGGCCTATAAATATTTCATTGGTATGCTCGCAAAAGATAAAAAACAGAAGATCATCAAAAAGTATCAGCTTCATGAAGGTGATACTGGTTCAAGCGAAGTCCAAATTGCCATCCTTTCTGCAGAAATTGACGAGTTGGTAGAGCACTTGAAGGTGCACGCCAAAGATCATTCATCACGCCGAGGTTTGCTTCGCAAAGTTGGAGAAAGACGCCGCTTGCTTCGCTACTTGAAGAAAGAAAATGCTGTCGGGTACGAAGAATTAGTAAAGAAACTCAAACTTAAACAAGCAAAGATTTTAACTAAAGCATCAGCCCCGGTAGAAGCCGAAGAGCTGATGGATACGCCAGATGACGCCAACGAACCAGCATAATCGAAACCCTCTTAAACACCCCGACCAACGTGTAGGGGTGTTTATTGATGTGCAAAATTTGTATTATAGCGCGAAAAATGTTCATAATAAAAAAGTTAATTTTGGAAATATTGTAAAGGAAGCTGTTGCTGGTCGTAAGCTGATTCGGGCGATTGCTTATGTAGTTCGAACTGAAACCAAAGAAGAGCAGCCATTTTTTGAGGCCTTATACAACATGGGAATTGAAACTCGGGAAAAAGATTTGCAGATTTTTCAAACTGGCATGAAAAAAGCGGATTGGGATGTTGGTCTGGCCGTGGATGCAATTCGTCTAGCACCAAGTCTTGATGCGATTGTTATCGTCTCTGGCGATGGCGACTATTTGCCGCTTATTGAGTACCTTCAGAGTATGGGTAAACAAGTAGAAATAGCGGCATTTGGAGAAACAACATCCGGAAGATTGGTGTCGCAGGCTGACGATGTGCTAGACTTAAGTGCAGATCGGGATAAATTTCTTATCGCAGATAGGCGGGCAGTTCGACGTTAAATGTGGTCGAATCAGGAATTATGAATAATGAATCAGGCAATTAAACTCTGATTCCTTATTCCTAATTCATTATTCAAAAATGGTTGGTCCAGAGACATCGAGATTCGCAGGGCGGATCTTTCGTATCTGGGTCAGCCTATTTATACAATATATGGTAAATCCAAAGCAGTGGTCCATCGACTGGGGTGGACGAAAACTGGTCATTGAGACCGGACATTTTGCGTTTCAAGCGCAGGGTTCGTGCACTGTTCAATACGGTGACACGGTTGTATTGGCAACAGTGGTTAAAAGTGAAAATACCCGAGCTGGGATTGATTATTTCCCACTCATGGTTGATTACGAAGAAAAATTGTATGCCGCCGGCAAGATTAAAGGCTCCCGTTTTATCAAACGAGAAGGTCGTCCTTCAGACGAAGCTATTTTGGCCGGACGTTTGGTTGACCGCGCTATTCGACCATTGTTTGATGATCGTGTAAGGAACGATGTTCAGGTTGTCACAACTGTTTTGTCAGTTGATGGTGAGCATGATGCCGCGACAGTAGCTCTTATCGCTGCCAGCTGTGCCTGTGCAATATCGCCAGTTCGTTGGGAAGGTCCAATTGCTGCTGCGAGAATTGGCCGCGTAAATGGAGAATTGGTTCTTAATGTAAAAACTTCAGAATTAGTAACTGCCAGTGATTTGAATTTGGTTGTGGCTGGAACTCCAGAAAAGTTGGTTATGGTCGAAGCAGGCGCCAAAGAAGTACCAGAAGCAGAAATGATGAAAGCGATGCAATGGGGTTGTGGTGAACTGGCTCCGGTCATTGAACTTATCAAAAAAATTCAAGCAGAGGTTGGCCTGCCGAAAGAAGAATTGCCAGAGCCAAATGAAGTGATGATGGTTGTCGATCAAGTGAAAGCCGCCACTCGCGATTTTGTTTTTTCTCAGGCTGATAAGATGATTTTTGACGCGGTGAAGATTACCCGCAAAGAACGGAACGCCATGATCCATGCTTTGAAAGATGCTGCTGTAGCATATTTGAATGAAAAAGGTTTTGAACCAGCAGCGCAGGAGGCTGGACTCAAAAATATCAAAGAATACGTGTGTGAAGTTATTAGCAAACGTATCCTCGACAAAGAACAGCGTCTCGATGGGCGTTCAATCACTGATGTTCGTCAACTCACGGTTGAGGTTGATTTGCTCCCACGCGTACATGGTTCGGCGATGTTTATGCGCGGCGATACTCAGGTGCTCTCAATTGTGACTCTTGGCGCGCCTGGAGATGTTCAGACACTCGACACGATGGAAGAAGAAGGTACAAAACGCTACATGCATCACTATAATGATGCACCATTTACCTATGGTGAGGCTGGTCCAATGCGTGGCCCAGGTCGTCGGGCAATTGGTCACGGTGCTTTGGCCGAACGTGCGCTTGAACCAGTTCTTCCTGATCAAACTACATTTCCATATGCAATTCGCGTAGTGTCAGAAGTTCTTGGTTCCAATGGTTCAAGTTCAATGGCTTCAACTTGTGGTTCAACCTTATCTCTTATGGCCGCCGGTGTCCCAATCAAGAAACCAGTCGCTGGTATTGCCATGGGTCTGGCATCGGACGAAAAAGGTAATTGGAAAGTTATGACAGATCTTCAAGATGTTGAAGACGGTAAAGGCGGAATGGATTTCAAGATTGCCGGTACTCATGATGGTATCACAGCGATTCAGATGGACACAAAAACTTTGGGTTTGACATGGGATATCGTGAAACAGACTTTGAAGCAAGCTTTTGAAGCTCGCGAAGTGATCCTCGGTACCATGGCGAAAACGATTCCAACACCGCGACCAGATTTGTCCCCACACGCTCCTCGTATCGTGACAATTATGATCAATCCAGAGAAGATTCGTGATGTGATTGGTCCTGGTGGAAAAGTAATCAACAAAATTATCGCTGACACTGGCGTACAGATTGATATCGAACAAGATGGTCGTGTGATGGTAACATCCAACGACGCCGAAGGGATGAAGAAAGCGGTGGCAATTATTGAACAATTGACACATGAAGTTCAAGCCGGTGAACAGTACGAAGGCGTCGTGGTTCGTCTCGGAGATTTTGGTGCGTTTGTAAATATTTTGCCAGGCAAAGATGGTCTCGTGCATGTCTCTGAAATCAGTTGGCAACGAGTTGGTCGGCCAGGTGATGTTTTGAAGATGGGCGATAAGGTAAAAGTGGTCGTCAAAGAAATTGATAATCTTGGTCGGGTTAATCTTTCAATGAAAGCACTTTTGCCAAAGCCGGAA
>CAZVNO010000012.1:0-11889 GCA_964628715.1 uncultured Gammaproteobacteria bacterium
AAAATTCTCTGGGAAATAACTTTCCGAAACCACGGCTGGCAGATAATGGAAAGTGCCTGGAGTTAACAGTCGAATGTCATAATCATACGCATACGTACCTGGTTCAAGGTGTGTGACAGCCGCATAGAAACGATCGTCACGCGCTTCTGTGATATCTGTATAAAGATATTGATACTGCTTGGGCTCCAAATACTGCCAATCAAGAGCACCACTACCAAATGGAATATATCTTGGGTTATCAGGATTAGAATTTTGTTCCAGACCCAAAGATTGATCTTCTGTGGCCAAGTTTGTATTTACAATCGAGGCGCCAGCTGGAATCGGATCGGTAATCGTCACAAAATTACGAGAACGCGGGACAATAATTTCGCCATGGACGCGGAGCACATCACCGACTTTTCCTTCTGTTAACGGCCGTTCATAGTTCAAATCATTTCTAGCATAAACATTTCGAGTGATGGTGAATCCTTCATCACGCGGAGCGATCTGGTCAATCGGCAAGAAATACCGCAAAGCAATGTCGTAATAAAAATTATTTGACACGCCGCTGCGTGGCATCCCGCCCGACGGCGGGATGTTTTCCTTTGCAAATGTGATTGCAATAGGACGATCTTTGGCCAAATCACTAATTGGGAAAACCATTTGATTTTGGCTAAAAATGGTTTCAGGTTTGAATGTGAATGAATTCTTTTCCACCTTATCGACCAACGTCTTTAATGTGAAATTTGATTCAGTCTCTTGTCTCCAGGCAATAAATTGCGAGAATGTATCAACAACCGTCACAGTATCAACTGTACTTCCCCAAGAACCGTCTTTGGCTCGACTAGCCACGAGCCAGCGAACGAGTCTATCCAAAATCTGATCATCCCGCTTTGCCGCCACTAACGCCTGAAGCAGGAGTGATGTGTCTTGTACTGGCGTTTCATAGTACTGCCACATGAGATGTTCTGCGTTCACCGCCACATAAGCGCCGCGCGCGTCAATCTGAATTCTATTTTCGAGCAAATCAATTACCGTATTCATTGCTGACGAACCAAAAATATTTTGTTCTCGGGCCAAGAGTACAGCCAAATTTCCAAGCGCCTGATTGCTGACTTGCTCTTTCAAAAATTTATTGTTGCGCAAAATTGTTTTGATTCTACCAATAGTCGCACTATCCAGATTTCCATATTCTTTCAAATCCGAAAGAGTTTTTGCAACAACAATAAAAGTTTCATCGTCCAGCTTTTGATTACCCCCAAGAGAGGCTCGATAGGTCAAAAATTCTTTAACCTTACGCAAACGTTCATTATCTACAGTATAGCCAGCATTTTTTATATCGACCAAAGCGTCAGCCACTCGAAGCGTCAAATATACATCCGAGTTTTCTTGATAACTCCAAATTTTCACAGGATAATACAAGAAACCACCGTCTGAATTTTGCGCTTTGAAAATTTCTCTAATACCACGATTCATCGCCTCATCGACTGGGATATCACTACCATTCAAACTAACTGTGGCAGGCAAAGTAATCTTGTCGGAAACATTTGGCAAATTAATACTACGTTTCACAATTGCCATGCCTTGAAGTTTGCTCGCAATTTCTTCGGTTGAACCGTATGGATAATTGAATAGATACTTGAGAGCGTCAGAAAGAAATACCGCCAGTGTAGCACTGCTTCGAACTGTCATTTCACCTTTGTTTGGAACTACATTTGATGGTACAAAAACAGATTCAGAAACATTTGGATCTTTGCCATATCCAGCATTCGCTGTCGCTTCGTATGTACTATTGTCAACAATTTTTATTTTTTGTTCGACCGTGTCATTGAAATTTTTATTCGCTGCTGACAAAGCCAAGATATGTGCACCATCGGTAGGACTCATTGGTACAGCCACATGAAAATACACAAGCTTGGATTCTCCGGCTGACAAAGTAACTGATTTTGCCGCCTTATCATCAACAAGTTTCAACGATTCACTTGAAAATCCAATGGACAAAGTTTGACGGTTTTGGGTCTGATTAAATACTTGCGCGCCGATAAACAAATCATCGCCCGGCACAACAAAGCGTGGAATTACCGGCGATACCATGACCTGTTTTTTACTCATAAAGTCACTATAGCCAACACCAAGTTTGGTATCTTTTGTAACTCCGACAGCCTCAACCTGCCAAGTTGTCAAATTATCTGGCAGAGTAAACTTTGCGTCGGCTTGGCCATTGGCGTCAGTTTTCAATACTGCTTGCCAAAGCGCCGTATCCTTGAAAACTCCACGCTTTTTCTTGGCCAAATCTTCGGGAGAACCACCGCCGCCACCTTTGGTTCCATTTGGAACATCAAGTTTTTGCAAAATATTCTTTACGTTTGAAGCGGTCGCGACTGTTAGTGGAAAACCATCATAGAAAAATTGAACCGGATTTTTCTTTGGATTTCCTTTTAACGCCAGCACACTTTGATCAACCACTGCGGCCGAAAATTCCGCCACCACAGGCTTGCCCAAACTATCTTTTACAGAAAAATGCAGCTTAACTTGTTCACCAGGCAAATAATCTTTTTTGTCAGAAGTTACGGTAACTTGTAAATTTTTTTCCTTGGTGTTCAAAGTGAAATACACCGTGCCAAATTTAACTTCCGGTTTTGATGACAACAGGAGAACAGACACATTCACATTTGGGATAAAAGATTCGTCGGCCTTGAACGTGTACTCATACAGACTTGATTTCAAATCCACAATTTTGTAAGAAAATATTTTTCCGCGTTCAATCGCAATCAGGGCTTTGGCTTTGGCATATGGCGATTTAATAATAATTTTGCCGGTGTCACCAACATTCAAATCGACTTTTTCTGTAACCAAATCCAAACTACTGTCATTGGTCGGACGCACATCCACCTGACCTTCACCGGAAACATACAATTGATAGGTAGTGGAAATAACATTACCCCTCTTATCCATGCCGGTTGCCACAAGCTCATATTCCCCTTCTTTTGGTGGCGTGAGACTCGTAGCATAATTACCATTGCTGTCAGTACTAACTTTATTTTCCGAGACAACGTCAAATTTCTTTTCCCAATTATAATAATATGAACCATCCACTTCTTGCCGCTGATTTTGGGTATATTTTATTTTTCGAAGCGAAAGAACGATACCACCGGCTGATTTTGGCTTGCCTTCAGTATCCACTGACTTAAGTTTTATATTGGCAGCTTGATTTTTCTGCAAGAAACTACTGTCAGCATTCAAACCCAAGTAATACTCGCCGCCATGGACAATAAATGATTGTTGGGTTGAAACTGCTTTTCCAGTTTTATCTTTTACCGTGACATACATGACAAAAATTTTACTTTTGCGATCCGCTTCATTTGCAAACAATGTTTTGTAATCAAGCGGCTGCTTAATTGTCGCTTTGCCATTTTGTGACAATGGAACAGTGTTGCGGAGTATAAACTGATCACCATATCGACAATCGTAGTAGCAAGAATACCACCCGGAACCAAACTGAAAGTACTCATCGCGATACTTATCAAAATAATAATCTTGGCTTGCAATTGAATACTCCACCGAACCACCCTCTACCGGAACGCCAAAATAATAATCGGCATCAATGGAAATAGCGGCCGTATCCCCCGCAATGTACTCTGACTTATCAGATTTGGCTTCAAGCTTAAATGCGGCGGATACATACTCTTCAACATCAAAAAATCCATAACCACGCCCATCAACTTCAATCCGATAAGTACCTAGCGGCGCGCCAGAATCAATGGAAAAAGTTTTGTTAAAAGTTCCAAAGTCTGAGACAGACAGCGCGGTAGAGGTTACCATGGTATTCACGCTGTCATAAACAATCACATTGACTGGTTTGTCGCGAAGAATCTCATAATTTCCATCATAGCCGACACGAGTTATGCCTTTTACGCTGATTTCGTCCCCTGGTCGATAAATCGGACGATCCGTATATACATAATAACGATCTGCTCTTCGCGCCGAAGCGGAATATTGAAGTTGTGAATTGTTCGTCAAAATTGCGCTGTCATTACCCGAAGTGACTATGGCGCCTGCAAGCATATTTACAGTCAAGGCTTTTGCAATCCCGTCGGAGTCTGTACTAGCCGTACCAACTTTTTTATTGATTGTTTTTTGTGAAGCCCGATCATATTCTGACGAATAGAATGTCAAAGCCGCGCCTGGCACAGGGTCAAGGGTTGACATGTTTGTCACCCAGTACAAATTCTGCAACTTTGAAATATCATTGGCCGTAATCTTTTCATTTTCAGGCATCTCTGGATATTCTTGAATTTGCACTTTCTTTTCCACCAGACTCAAATTTGTCACAGTTACATACGAACGTTCATAAACTTGCTCGCTTGACGACTCAAGATAATTTGGATGCGATAGTGTAACGATATAATGCCCAATCGTATTTGGGAAAAAATCTTTCAAATTTACAGTGAAGAAATTTTTTATCCAATACCTCTTTGGTAATTGAATTTTACGAGTTACGCTTGAAAGACAATTTGGAATTGCTGAGGCAGGGTCGCGATAATCTCGATAATTTTGAAGTTCATTAAGCATTGACTCTGCGGATAATTGGCAAATTGTAACATCCACATACTCCATATTTTGCGCCGCATAGGTCAATTCTGTTTTACTCGGAGTTGTTACATTGTAGCCTTTTTGGTAATGAAAAAGTAAAAGCGCCGCGTTATCCATCTTGCCTGTTTTGAAATTAAGCTTCACCATTGCCCTGCTATCAAACTGGTCGACAAGCGACAAGTCAACATAATATTGTGTCTCAGGCATGAGGCCATAATTTATATTTGTCTCAAAATCACCCACCTGACACGGGTCTCCCTGCCATTGATTGCCTGGACTGACATAATAGCTACTAGACCAAGCTGTGTACTCATACTCAGGATACACCTTTATATAATTCGAAATGTCCTTTTTGGCTGGATTAAAAAGAGGTACATTTGTACAAAGAGTCAAATAAGTCAGAGTGGCGTTCACACCAGATGCCCGAAGGGACGGTTTTGAATCACGGACAACAAGTTCAGGAATCGCGGTAATTATTTGGGTGATAGTCCCAGAATTAATTTCAACGCGATCTTTATTAACCAAATGTTTAAATTGAATATTTAATTTTTCACCCTTCTTAATTTGCGAATCATCAAAAGTAAAGACCAGAGATTTTTTATTTGTAATTTTTTCGCAATTAGCCAAATCAGGCTCTTCACCAACTACGATTTCTTTGCAAACCTCACCATATTCAATTTTCGCCACTTTGTCCGCAGCGATCGAGCTTCCGGTCAAATCAATCTCTTCAAAAAAATCAACCACAATTTTTCCTTTGGGATCAAATAAATCCGGGCGAACCAACTGTGATCGTGGCGAAGTCGCGCTTATATTGGCAATCACGTCAGTTACTTGGATACTTGTGCTCAAAGATTCGGAAATAATTATATCCCCTTCTTTTGGGAAAGCTTTTGCAACTGTAACCGTATATTGTTTTGTCGTATCCCACAATTTTGCCCGGCCATGCTGATCACGCTTATTGAAAATAAACAATTGAGACTCATCAACAACCGTATCATACGAATTTGTTTTCTCGTTATAAACTTTATTTTTACCGTATTCAACCACCACTTCAGAAGCGGTGTTGTTGTTAGTCACATTCACGACCGAGATCTCTTTGGCTGTTCGATCCAAATCAACTGCTTGATTAAATTTCACAACTACCGGATCACTGTAGACGGTTGTCCCCTCTGTCACAAAAGTTTTACGGAGATGACGCGTACTAAAATTCACTTCTGCTCCTTTTACACGGATTCCATCCAGTGACGGAATATCTGAGGCAACTTTCACCGTATATTTACTGGAAAGTTTCAGACTATCGTTTGGAATAAATTGCAAAGTTCGAGTGCCAATCCATTTGTATTTACCTTCTGTCTTTGGCTCAATCGAAACCGGCACTTGACCTTCGGCCAATGTATCCAATGTTGTCACCGGTACCATGGGGCGATTAAACAATACCGTGATATTGCTCTTCTCATGGGTTTCTGAATCAGCTTTTGGAAAGACAGCGATCACAGACGGGTCTTCGACAACCAAAAAATCTTTGCCGATTTGTCCGGTTGCATGTTCCAATGTTACCGAATAATAGTGCCCGAGTGTTAATTTTTTGTTTGGTCGATAAACAAGCTGATTGTCCCTGCCTTCAGCCAACCACTCTCCCTTAATTTCTGGCGTAAAAGTAACTTGAGATTTGGCAGAATCTTTTGCAACGCCATCAGGAAGGGTCAAAATTATATTTGCACTCTGCGAAATTGAATCAGGGACCAAAGAGTAGGCCAAGGCATACTGCGGTCGATTGACAAAATGGTATTTATTTGAATTAAAATACCAAATCAATCCTACACCCACCACAAATATAATGGCCAAGCCATATGGAATAAATATATTTTTCCAATTAAACTTGGCTTTAGTTTCTTCTAGAAAGTTCATAATGTATTTGCGATAATTTATACAAACTATTTATAAAGTATTTTTATCTAGCATAGTCCAAATAGAGCCAAAAGTCCAATCACCTTGACAAGGCATTTTTACTAATTCATACTAGTCTAGTAACAAATAAAAATAGCAAATTAAATATTTCTTATGGATAACATTCAACCTCTTGTCGGTTCATTGGTACCAAACCAAAAAATTTCAATTTTCCAAAATAACGACACCAAAACCGTTCAACTATCAGACTACCGTGGCAAATGGCTGATTCTTTTCTTTTACCCGGCCGATTTTACGTTTGTCTGCCCAACCGAGCTCGAAGATATGGCAAATCTTTACCCGGAATTTCAAAAACTAAACGCAGAAATAATAAGTGTCTCAACCGACACGGTATTTGTTCACAAAGCCTGGCATGACCATTCACCAGCTATCAAAAAAATTGATTTCCCTATGGCTGCTGACCCGACCGGAGAACTTTGCCGAGCTCTGGGAACATACATTGTGTCCGAAGGATTATCGCTCCGCGGTTCATTTATTATCGACCCAGACGGCATAATCAAAGCGCTAGAAATTCACGACAACAGCATTGGACGCTCGGCCGCCGAACTTCTGCGCAAACTCCAAGCAGCTATATTCGTACGCGAACATGGTGGTGAGGTCTGTCCAGCAAATTGGAAACCTGGAAGCGCTACTTTGAAGCCAGGCATGGACTTGGTGGGGAGAATTTAGAGTCAAAAATCCAGTGTCATTTCGAGGAAGCCACGGCTGACGAGAAATCTTCAATTCGCTAACGGTGAAGATTTCTCACCGCCAATAGCGGTTCGAAATGACAAAAATTATTGCGACGTGTCATTTCGACGAGGAGAAACGACGAGGAGAAATCTTTAACAACCATAACAAAAATTCTAATTACTATTTTCTAACAATATGTTCGAACCACAAAACTTCGATCGACTCATTGGTACCCAAGGTTTTAGCGACACACTTCTCAAGAATCATTTCACGCTTTACCAAGGGTATGTGAAAAATACAAATACGCTCTCAGATACACTGACCAAACTTCGCGATGAAGATAAACTGGCTACACCCGAAGCAGCCGAACTTCGTCGCCGTTTTGGCTGGGAATTCAATGGCATGCGCTTGCATGAACTGTACTTTGGCAATATGTCCAAAGGTGGCGTAGCTTTGGAAAAAGGAGAAAAAATTGAAAAACTCCTTGTCGAGCATTATGGTTCAATCGACACTTTCATGAAAGAATTCAAAGGCATTGGCGCTATGCGCGGCATCGGTTGGGCAGTACTTGCTTATGATATAGCGAGCAAACGTCCGTTTACTGTCTGGGTCAACGAGCATGATGCCGGACACCTCGCTACCACCGCCCCACTTCTTATTCTTGATGTCTTTGAGCACGCCTATATCACTGACTACAGCCTGAAACGCGCTGACTACATCGAAGCCTTCTCGGCCGCGATTGATTGGGCAGAAGTGAATCGAAGATTGAGTTTGGTAGCATAAAACTGAAAATTAAGCCAAAAAACACCCTTTTTCCGGGTGTTTTTTGTTATCCAAGTATTGACAAAATCGCTTTTTTGTGCTATACTCTGGCCAAATTTCGTTCCCAGGGAGGGGAAAAATGTTCATGAAAATCTACGAAATCATCGAGGCATTCCTTTCACTTTTTACCGGCGGATGGGTGTTCATCCACAAAGGAGACCGGAGGTTCTTCGAGAGCTCGGTGGAGGCGAGTAAGATCGACTACGCTGGCGACGAGAAGGTCGCCTTCACTTCCATCTTCACCCGAAGGGGGAGGTGGGACACATGGATCGTGGTGAGGCTTGGGGAAACATCCCCTTGCTCACACCTTGCGATCGACAACTTCGCTGACCGCAGGCTCGTGTGCCTGCGGCACGAGCTCTCAGCCGGACGCATGATCGCGTTCCGGGTCGGTCGCGAGGCCGCGACGGCTCTCTTCGTCTCGCGAGCTTGTCCGGATGTACAGGAACACCCGGAGATGCTCTTCGTCGCTCGCGTCAGCGAGCACGAGCTCCGTATCCGCTATCCCGGAGTAATCCGGGCCTAGACCCCAGCGCGCCGCCCCAAGGCGCTGACTGGTCTCGAACAAAACTTGGGGCCATGTCAACCCCGCCGAGACATTTCGTCTAGGCGGGGTTGTTTTTTTATTTTAATAATCACGCAATTTCGTAATCACTTCCATGGTCTGAATCTTTTCGAGCGCCTTGGCCTCGATCTGACGAATACGTTCGCGAGTAACGTCAAACTCTTTGCCAACTTCTTCAAGCGTGTGCGTCACACCATCAGAAAGACCAAATCGCATTTCAAGAATTTTTTGTTCGCGCGGACTCAAATCCTTGATTGCCGAGCTGATATAATCGCGCAGGAGTTGCACGCCGGCAGCATGACTCGGGCTTACATTTTTCACGTCCTCAATAAAGTCACCAAGCTGCGAATCATCGTCATCATCACCGACAGAAGTTTCAAGTGAAATTGTTTCTTGAGAAATCTTGATAATATGTTTTATCTTGTCGATCTCTTCTCCCATTTCTGCGGCTAGTTCCTCTGGGGTTGGGTCGCGACCAAGATCTTGCAAAAGTCGACGCTGCACCTGTTGGAAACGGTTGATAGTTTCAACCATGTGAACAGGGATGCGAATCGTACGAGACTGATCAGCCAAAGCACGAGTGATAGCCTGCCGAATCCACCATGTAGCGTATGTAGAAAATTTATAACCTTTACGATAATCAAATTTTTTCACGGCTCGAAACAAACCAATGTTACCCTCTTGAATCAAATCAAGAAGAGACAATTGCTTGCCAACAAATTTCTTGGCAATGGAAACCACCAAACGAAGGTTCGCTTCGATCATACGGCGCTCGGCCTCTTTGTCACCGCGCTCTTTTCTCTTGGCCAGAGAAACTTCTTCTTCAGCATCAAGAAGCTGAATCTTACCGATTTCACGCAAATACATTTGAATTGAATCCTGAGAAATACTCCCCAGATCAAATGATCCCTCCATATCTGGTTGCGTGCCCTGGAAGCTAGCCAAAACTTCGCGAGTATTTTCTTTGCCTCGACCCAAATAACCTTCTTTGGCTTCAACTACAGTAAGTCCGCTTTTATCAAGCAAATCCAAAAAACCTTCATACTCCGGAAGGTACTGTTCGACCCGTGGAAAAAAAATAAGAATTTCTGCTTCTGTGAGGAAGCCGCGACTCCGCCCTTTGGCAACTAGACTCAAAATCCTGTCATCATCCGGTGGGGTTAGAGGAACCTCCGGCTCGATTGGTTTTGGTGGTGGAGAAAACTTGCTTCTTTTTTGGACTACCTTTTTTTGTGGGCGGCTGACAACTCTTTTTCCCTTGGCCGCGATTTTCGCCGCCCGTCTGAAAAGAGTTTTTACGCCCGATGCCTTTTGCTTTTTTACAGTGCGTTTGGGCATGATCGTATAAACAGAGAAAATAAATTAATTTACTTTCTTTAATTATTTTAAATTTTCAAATTCTTTGTGCAATTCTGCCAATCTATCCAGATCGTGTTCACGTTCAGCCTCTACAAGCGCTCTTTGCAGATCTTGCAATCTTTTGTGTTTCCATTCTTTTTTTATTTCTTGAGTAATCAGTTCAAGCTCTTCTTTGGCATCACTTTCTTTTATATCTCCAAACAGCAAATCACCCTGCATTTGCAGAGTATCAATTTGTGCTATAACTTCAGAGCTGGAACTTTCATGGCGAAGATCGTCAATTGTCCAGGATATAGACGAAGTATAGCGCTTTTTTATCATTTCGTAAAGAGGGCTATAAGCTGGTGTGGATAAAGCCGCTTCGAACGGAATATCAAATTTCAAATTTCTAATTTCCAATATTTTGGGGTAACGTAACAAAAGTATCAATAAACGTTCTGTGAGTATGTCCAGGCGGGTTTTGGGCCGCTCTTTTTGGGTCTGGTCATTTGAAATTTGCTTGGGGTTTGGAGCTTGAAATTTGAAATTTGCTTTAAGACGAACCATATCTTCCTTAAGGACTGAAACATCCACATTGAGCCGTCCACCGAGCTCTCGAAGCCAATAATCACGCTCTACAGCATACGGAATCCGCCCAATGTCAGGGAGCAGGATATCAACGATCTGTTGCTTATGTTTTGGATTAGCCACATCTTTGCCGGCAAATGCTTTGACAAAATACCAATTCATAATATCCTCGGCATTTTGCACAGCCGAAAACCATACTTCTGGATTTTTTTTCAAACACTCATCAGCATCTTTGCCTGCACCATCCGGAATAGTGATAATTTTTATACCAAGTCCGGCAGAAAGAGCAATCTCAATCCCCCGCTTGGCGGCATTTTGTCCGGCGGCATCAGCATCAAACGCAATCGCGATATTATTTGAATATCGTTTCAAAAGCTGTACTTGCTCTTCTGTCATAGCAGTCCCGCTCGTTGCCACTACATTTTTCATACCTGCCTGATGACAAGCAATTACATCCATCTGTCCTTCCACCATAACGACCAAATCTTTTCGTTTGATTTCTTGTTTTGCTTTATCAAGTCCAAAGACAACGCGTGATTTGTCATACACCAATGTCTGTGGCGTGTTTACATATTTACCGCCAGAATGTTCTGTCTCAACAAGCACCCGCCCAGTGAATCCAACGACAGTGCCATGAACATCCCAGATCGGGAACATGACTCGTCCCCGAAAACGATCATAAAAACCTTTTTTTGTTACTGGGTCCGCCACCGCCCTGGGCGGGGTCCCGCCGGCGGGCGGGACGTTATTCCTCTGAATTGTAAGACCTGATGCCACCAAATCATCAATGCCAAAATTCTTTTTTAATAAATATTGCGTCAATAGATCCCATTGATCCGAAATAAATCCAATTTGCCAGGCATCAATTGTTTCTGCTTTGATCTGACGCCTCTCCAAATACTCTCTGGCTGGTTGGGCTGCCGGGATTTTTAAAAGAAAATTATGGAAAAAACTAGCAGCTGCAGCATTTATATCTTTGATCCGATTTTTCTGACTTTTGCTGGTGTCTTCTCGAACATTTGTGAGCGGTACTCCGGCGCGATTGGCCAGAAACTTCAAGGCCTCGACAAACTCCATACCCTCAATCTCTTGAATGAAAGAAAAAATATCTCCGCCTTTGGCGCAGCCAAAACAATGCCAACTCTGGCGTTCGGAATTCACCATAAAAGACGGTGACTTCTCGTGATGAAACGGACAGAGGCCTTTTTTGTTCACACCAGCAGGCTTTAGCTGAACGTATTCACCGACCAAGTCAGCAATGTCAATCTTGTCTTTTATTAATTGAGTGTCGCTCATACCCTCATACCTTATCCTATACGAGAGAAGAAATCAACGCCTTATTCATCTAACAAAGTTGCCAATAA
>CAZVNO010000013.1:0-4674 GCA_964628715.1 uncultured Gammaproteobacteria bacterium
TTTTGCTCTGGAAATCATTTGTTTCAGTTCAATATCAGTGAATGCGGTTATCTGCTGGCCCGGATCAAACACAACTTGGAGACCCATATTGGCCGCATCAATCACATGTTCGATCATGACTCGCTTGTCAGTCGGAGAAACAATCATAATTTCACCGGCTTTGACATTTGCCGCGAGCGCATACTCATTGGCGCGAAAAAGCGGGCCGCCAAAAAAAGCTGTAATCTGGTTATCGTCAGCGTCTGTTGTTATATACGCCGAAGCAGTCGGCTGTTTGTCATCCAATACAATCCCGCTTGTATTTATCCCGTTTGAATTAAAATGTTCCACGTATTCTCGGCTATCACTCCCCAATGCCGAAATAATAAATGGATCGGCACCCAACATTTTTGCTGTATAGGCAATGTTCCCGGCAGTACCGCCCCAGCTCTTTTGCAGGCGATCAACCACAAAAGAAACATTGAGCATATGGACTTTGTCCGGCAAAATATGATTCTTGAATGAATCCGGAAAATTCATGATGTGATCGTAGACGAGTGAGCCGGAGATGATTATTTTTGACATAGGTTATAAGCTATACGCAAGTAATAATAAAATACAATGGCACAATGGAGCAATGGGACAGTTAAACAATTGTTCAATTGTCACTATTGTTCCATTGTTATTAATTATGAATGTATTTTTTTAAATCAATAAGTACTTCCTTGGCGTGCTCAGACGCTTTTACTGGATCATACACTTTTACAATTATTCCTTTTGGATCAATCAAAAACGACACACGATTTATTCCCAAAAATTCTCGTCCCATAAACTTCTTCGGCGACCAAACATCGTATAATTTAACCACTTTCTTTTCTTCATCCGCCAAAATTGAAAACGGCAATTTATACTTAGTGGCGAATTTTTCATGGCTTTTGACCGAGTCTGCGCTGACTCCAAGAATAATGGTATTATATTTTTTCACTTCAGAAAACTGGTCGCGCAGATCGCAGGCCTCTGTCGTACATCCCGGCGTGTCATCCTTTGGGTAAAAATAGAGCAAAACCCACTGTCCAAGATAATCAGAAAGTTGGTGTGAAATACCTGATTGATCCAACAATTCAAAATCCGGTGCTTTTGTATTTTCTTTTAGAGACATAAACAAACTATTAAATTTCTAAAGATTTAATTATATTTGGAATATCCACAAAATCTTCAGCATGAGCATCGGCATTGGCCAGAGATTCTGAATTGTTGAAAGTTATTACTTTCAAGCCAGCCTCATGCGCGGCCAAAACATCTGTGGAAGAATCACCGATATAAACGGCTGATGACGGCGCCAATTTCATTTTTTTTAAAATCAAATTAATCGGCTCTGGATCAGGCTTGTGTTTTTCAGTTTCTTCGTACACAACACTTGCCTCAAAAAAATCTTTCAAGCCGGAAAATTCAAAATACTTTTCTAAACCCAAAACACCTCGACTTGTCACGATCCCCAGCCGATAATTTTTGGAAAGATCAGCAATCACTTTTGGAGCATCCTCTGGCTGTGACAATAATCCAAGATCATACGGCAAAGTACGTGAATATTCCCACATTTTTTCAATCTGCTCTTCTGATTCTATTTTTGCCCAGACACGAATAACATCTCGAATCGATAAATTATACATTTTTTTGTATTCGCCTTTTGTGGGTGCTTCATACCCAAAATGGGTAAATAATTTACCAAAAAATTGAGTGTTCTCCTCCAGAGAATCCATAAGGACACCATCGACATCAAAAATTACAGCTTCGATCATACTTCCAGCGAGTCAATAATTTCCTTTATCCTTTTTCCCTCCATCTCGACGATTTTACCATCATACTCACCACTATGGGCAGTATGATCACCATACGTAGGCGCTTTTTGATCCAAATGTAAATTTACTTGAAATCCACCAGATCTTACATCCACATAAACATGAAAACGTGGAAACTCACCGTTGGTCATGCGGCGAATGTAGCTCGTGTCACCTTGCGCTGACTGTAATTTATCGCGAAGTGATATCGGACCAGATGTTTTGGAAACAGGGCTTGTTCTGGTATCGGAATTTTTTTTTGTCTTTACCAATTCACCGTATCCACACCGTCTCAATAATTCACGCGGATTCATCTGGTACTTCGAGGAAAAAATTATTTGCATACATTACGGAAGCATTTCCTTTTGTGTGGCAACAATTTGGCCATTATCATCCACCAAATTCAATGTGATATCACGACTAGCCAAGTTGCTATCCAGCTGTTGCGAATTGACTATTGTCACATACATTGGATTTTCAACAGTCACACCGGTATTTTTGTCGACAGACCAACCAAAGTACCAAACATATTTATAACCATAAGTACTATTGGAAGCATCCAAACGAAGTATTCCGTTTTCCTTATTCCAATCGACAATAAACCTTGCCAAAATAATATCTGTAGCGGTTGGAACGGCTGATTGCTTTGGCACATACTGTGGTTCAGCCCCTGGCACATAGTCTCTGGATGTAGGAGCAGCTGAACCGGTTGGTGCGGACGAAGATTGTTGTGGTGCTGCAGATTGTTGCGGATTAGTAGGATTTTCTGGTTGTTTGTCTCTTTCAAACATTAGCCATCCAATCCCAGACATAATAATAAGAATAGTAATAAATGCCAAAGCCAAAGAGCCACACGATGTCGCTCCCCAATCTTTTAAACGGTCTTGTTCCATATCTTAATACTTAATATTGAATAGAAAAATTATCAGAATAATTTTCTTCACGATAATCATAGCTTCGACCGCAAGAGCCAAATAATGTACTAAACAACACACAAATTCCAAAAACAGCCAAAAAACTAAGCAAAAGCTCGGAGCAAGAAGATGTGGGATTAAACTCTGTCATATTTTACTTATCAGTGCTATTTTTAATAAGCCTAGAAAGCCAAATTACAGAAGCAGAAAAAATAATAACAGTAAGGTGAGGTATAACAAACCGCAGACTATAAGGACGTATCCCCAAACCCAAAATCGGCCAAATGTGCAAAAGCATAATGGCGCTGTATATTGCTGTAATTATGTTAATTAAATTATTTTTAGGCATATACTTATGACCCTAGAGTACCATGCTTTCTCCCGTTCGACAAACCACCAAAAGGTAAGCTATTTATTCAGATGACACAAAGTCTGTACTGCTGCCAAATCTTCCTTTGTTAGCACCATATTTTTACTTTGGTTTAGCGCAAACATAATACCGTCCGGATTTTCAACATGTTCAAGCCCAAGTGCATGACCAAGTTCATGAGCAATAAGACGAACAAGTTTTTGTCTGCTATCAAACTCAAACAAATCGATACGTTCCCCTTCTGGACCACTAATAAATTGACCTTCTTCAAATTGCCTACCGCGCGCGTCGCCGGCATTGTTGTAGCTAGTGACATGTTGATTTAATTTAACAACAATCGTATTAACAGAAGCAGCCAAATCACGAATATCTTTCGTTAATAAATTTAAATTCAGAACAGCTTCGTTTACCGTCGCGGCCTCAGCTTCAAGCGACTTTTTTTCAGTCTGAAACTCTGCCGCCAGATCTGGCGTTACCCCGCCAGCTTCATTTACGGCTTTGGCTCTTGTTTCATATTGTTTTTCACGAATTTCAAATTCCGCTATTTGTGAGTCGACACGAGCTTTCTCGATATTATAAAGCTGCGTCAGCTCATCATATTTTGTTTTTAGTTGACTATAAGTCGTCTGTTCTGAAGTAATAAGCGCTCCAATCCCCCGTTGTGCAATTGTAGTTTGTTGGCGATTGTCAAAAATAAGATTAATTTTTACGCGACCAGAAGAATCAGCCGCAAACAAATCAAGTTTTGTCGGATCTTCCCAAATTTTAACAGCCTCGTCAATGTGAGCAAGTAAATCATTTTGACTTATACCAAAACGCGGATCAATTGTGCCGATTGAATATGTTATCGGCTGTTTGCATGGAAAAACAGTAGATTGTATCCTGGCAATTCCTTCATTAAACTGAACTTGATAACGATCGTACGCAAAAATCAATGCTAAAAAAATAAATAGAATAAAAATTAAAGAGATAATTTTTTTTATCATAAAATTATTTACGATCTCTCACAAGTAAAGATATTACTTAGACCCTACCCTATACTATACTAAAATAAGAGCCCCTTCTCAAGGGCTCTTATTTTTTAATTAATTTAACTATTTAACTTCAATTACAATATCATTTTTGGCAAAACGAACCTTTGGGGCGTTTGCTAAAATATCATCAGAACGTCTAAAGCCAACAGTAGCAATAACCACTGACTGCAAGTTTTTACTTCCAAGCTCAAGGATTTGATCAAATTGGTTGTTATCAAAACCTTCCATTGGACAAACATCGACACCAATCTGAGCTGCGGTAGTCACAAGAACTCCTAGGGCGATATAAGCTTGCCGCGCAGCCCATTCGCTTCTTGCTTCCGATGACTTAGCGCTCAAAAAGCCCTTCATCATATCAGCATAACTTTTCAAGTCCTCCACCTTGACACCGCGTGTCTCTGAAATCATTTCTATAAATTTATCTACATAGGCTTCATCAAGATTTTTCTTCACGCCAAAGACAAAAACATGTGAAGCTTCAGTGATTTGCGCCTGATTATACCCGGCGGCTTTGAGTTTTTCTCTGACCTCTGTATTTG
>CAZVNO010000013.1:4684-11588 GCA_964628715.1 uncultured Gammaproteobacteria bacterium
GACAACTGCTACTTCAAAAGGCTGGAGACCAAATGAAGTTGGCGCCATGCGGATAGCTTCAAGTAAGACATCAAGTTGCTCGGCACTCAATTTTTTCTCAGTGTCAAACAATTTTGTTGCATAGCGCCATTGAAACGCGTCCAAGACTTCTTTCATATTCATATGAAAATAATAATAAATTAATAAACTAATTTTTTGTAACCGAAATAATATTTCCATCATCCAACCGAACAATCTTTTCTGCCATCTTACCGTATTCTTCTTCATGCGTAACCATTATTATGGTTTGACCATTTTTGTGTAATTCTTTGAAAATATCCATGACCATATGGGAAGATTCATTGTCCAAATTTGCCGTAGGCTCATCGGCAAACAAAATCTTTGGTTTGTTGGCAACCGCTCGGGAAATACTAACGCGCTGCTGCTCCCCACCAGACAATTGGCTCGGTAAATTATTAATTCTCTTCCCAAGATTTACTCGTTTTAATGCTTCTTCGGCTTTTGCGTAGGCTTCTTTATTTTCAATCCCTTGCATTATTAAAGGCAATGCCACATTTTCAAGAGCGGTTAATTCTGGCAAAAGCGCATAATCCTGAAAAACATAGCCGAGCTGTCTCAAACGAAACTCGGTTCTTTCATTAGATGTCATGTCCCGAGTTTTTCGACCATCAATAACAATCTCTCCTTCTGTCGGGTGGTCAAGCAAACTCAACTGATACATGAATGTACTTTTACCAGCTCCAGATCGGCCCATAATGGCGATAAACTCGCCGTCAGCAGCATCAAAATTAATGCCCTTTAGCACTCTGGTTTCTTTATCGCCATCAACAAATACCCTAACAAGATTGCGAACTAATATCATAAAATATTATTTACGCCCCAAAATTGAGTCCAGCGTATTTTTTCTTACAATCATTCTTGCTGGTATGTAGCCAGCGACAATGGTAGTAAAAATTAGCAAGCCAACTCGAAACATTGTCTCAGTAAACGGCGCTACGAGAATACCATCGCTAAATGGAAAATCAATCGGGTGGGCTGATATAAACGGCTGTAAAAATCCGTATAGAACAATCAAACCAATCAGAGAGCCTGCAACCGCATAAAACAGTGACTGAATCATATATGAAATTTCAATAGCCGCGCCGCTAATACCGATACCTTTCAAAATACCAATGAACTTTCGGCGTGTGATTGCATTTATAAATATAACGATAAATACCGTAATTGATGCCACCACGAGCCCAATTGAGCTAATCATATTACCAAGGACGGCAAAAGTCTGTTTGATATCAAGTAAAAATTTTGGCTGAGCATCAACATAAGTCTGAACTTTTGCCACTTTGTCCACACCATTTCTAATAAGCGCATCTCGAACCGCGACCGGATCGGCATTTGGTTTAAGTCTAATCGCCAATTCACTAACATTGTAGTCGCCTCTGCCGACTAAACCTCTAAACTGACTATCCACCATATAAGCGCGCTGTTCAATTTCGCCAACTTTACTTTTCACGATACCCTTAACAGTCATTTCTCGGCTTATACCATTGATTAATACTCGAACTTTTGTTCCAACAGAAACATTCTCAAGCGCGCTAAAACCAGGATTGTCCACTGGCAAATAAGTCTTCAATAATTGCGACCCGAGCAAAATCTGATCATAATCTGTCGGCAAAAGATACTGCCCCTCGACAACTCTCGATGATATTTGTGTCAGAGCATCTTCTGCTTCTGGATCAATACCGACAAACTGAGCGCCGGTTTCATTTGGTTTGTCAGTATCTTTTATCCTGTCTTTATAATTTGCCTCAATCTTACCACTTTGCAAATAACGCGCGCTAAAAACATCAACCTGTGGCAATGTTTGAATTGTAGTTATGACTTCCGGGCTATGCTCAATATACGTTTTTTCTTTTAACGTTGAAAGGATAACATCGCTAGTGTACAGTTTTCTCTGTGCTGTCACAGAGCCTTCAATTAGACCAACCAAAATACCACTAACAACCACTAGATTCAAAAAAGTCAGCACCATTACAAATACAATGAGTCCGGTTGTCCACCAACTTGCTCGACGAATCTGTCTAGAGGCTAAGAAAAATCCGATTCGAGTATGATGTCCAAATGATACTGCCATAATATCTTTATTATTTTTTTATTGGATCAGCCACAATTACATCACCATCTTGTAGACCTGAGATAACCTCTACTTGACCCAACGCCGTAGTACCCCCCGTCTCAACTATCTGAGAAACAACTTGTCCATTTTGCAATAGAGATACTTGTGAGATACCTTTTTCAGTTTTTATAAGCCCTTGTGGTATCACAATGGAGTCATTTTTTTTCATAGTTACGATCTGCACGTTTGCCGTCATGCCCGGTTTAATTCTTTCGTCTTTTTCTTTGAATTGAAGTGTAACTTTGTATGTTGAAACTCCATCTTTGACTGTCTCTGCCGGGTCAATTGCAGTAACAATAGCGGAAAATTTTGTATTTTCACCATAAGCATCCAAAGTAACATTAACATCATTGCCAACAACAATATTCGCAATATGCACTTCTGGAACGTAGCTTTCTATCTCGTACATGCCACCGCTAATTAAAGAAACTTGGGTCTGACCGGCAGAAGCTACTTGTCCGACCTTGGCGTCCACGCGAGTAATAATTCCAGAAAATGGTGCACGGATAATATACGAACCAATTTTTGCTTGAATATTTGCCACATCCGCTTCGGCTGATTTCACTTGAGCGTTCTCTGCCGCAATATCTTCTACGGTTGCGCCAGCCTGGTCTAGTGCCAATTGTCTTTGGGCGGTGGCGAGAGCGGTTTCAGCTGTTTGCTCCGATGTTTCTGCTGCAGTTATACTTGATAATACTGTATTTATTGTTGCTCTAGCGGCCGCAATATCACTCTTATACTTATCAATTGTAGATTGGGATAGTTGCGGATTTGTCGACAGAGTCAATCCATTTACAGCAATACTGGCGTCGTAAAAGAAATCATTAAGACTAGCGAGATGTTTCTTTACATCTTTAACTACAGAGAGAATGTCCTTTTCTAACATTAAATTTTGATTGGCCTGTAGCCATTCACGAAGTGACAGACCAATCCGGACTCTTTTACTTTCAATTGAAATTTGAAGCTGCTGATCTGCGATAGTTATATTTAGACGCGGATTATTACTTTGCGGCTGCAAAAAAAGTTGGTCAGCTTTGTTCTTGAGGGCATCATCTGAATCAGTATAGGCTGTCCGAAGAGTATCAACCATGCTTTGCTTAGCTCTTCCCAGAGCTATTTCTGCGCCTGTGACATTTGAAGCAGAGACAGCAATTTGCTCCGGTCTTGTGCCGCGCATAAGAGCAGCCAACTTTGCCTGGGCTTCCGCCAAAGCCGCTTGACGCTGTTCAAGTGAGGCTACTATTTCGGCGCTATCTAGTGAAGATAAAATCTGACCTGATACGACCGAACCACCGACAGATACAGGAACGCGAGTAATTCGTCCATTCACCTCAAAACCCAAATCGACTGCCTCTGCAGCCACAACTTTTCCCGTCGCTGAAACCTGATCAACAAATTCACCTTTTTTCACAACAAAAGTTTCTAGTTTAGGCTGTTTATTTTTCTGCACATAAGAAAATCCAACGATAGCGACTATAGCTACGCCTGTAAACCCCAATAAAACTTTTTTTAATGTCTTATTCATAAGTACATGGTTTATGAGTTATAACTTTAGTCACGGCCGCCAGTGACTCTAGTAATGATTTGCGTTGGGATTGGTCAAGTTCTTTGAAATAACTTTCAAAGAACTCCGTCAAAGCCTTTAGCGCCTGCGAAAGTCCAAGTCGCCCTTCAGGCGTTAATACCAAAGTATGTGCCCGTCGATTTTTTGGATCAATTTTCTGCTTAATAAAACGTTTTTTACTTAATCCGGTTAATTGTCTGCTTACCGCCGCCTGGGTAAGTCCCAACATATCCGCACTTTCGCGCTGACAGATGGTACCTTTCTCTTTCAAAACCATAAGCAGCATAAATTGCGACAATGTTATTGACGTACGTTCTTCCAAAACCTGTGAAGCCAATTTATCAATAAGACAAACCGGCTGGTGGAGAGCCTGAAGGATTGTTCCGATTGAAATGTGATCCATCATAACTGATAAAGCTTAACATGTTAAGTATTATTTGTCAAACACAGTTGCCTACTTACTTTATTGACAGACATACCTCCGCCTGCTATACTCAAAATACAATCGAATTTGTGCTCGAAAACAGTCGATTTTCTTCTACACATCATTCTTTGTACTTTACTCTCTAGCAATACCCCTTATGACAGGTACAATCAAAAGATTGACTGACAAAGGTTTTGGCTTCATTGGCTCAGAAGAACTTGGAAAGGATATTTTCTTTCACAAGAACTCACTCGTTGGCGTAACCTTCGAGGAATTGAACCAAGGTGATACAATGTCTTTCGACACTGAAGAATCACCAAAAGGCCTTAACGCAATCAACGTCAAACGCGCGTAAGCGCCAAATAAAAAATCTCCGATTATGTCGGAGATTTTTTATTGCACAAAATTATTTTTTCTTGACGACGCATTCTTTTTATTTCAGCTTCGCGATGTCTCGCTTCGCCAATGGTTTTGTATTGTTCACTATACAATAGTTTTACTGGTCGGCGGTTTCTAGTATACTTTGCTCCCCTATTTCCAGAATTATGTTCAGCAATGCGGCGGGGAATACTATTTGTACAGCCAGTATACAGCGTCTTATCAGCACATTCGAGAATATAAACAAAGTAATCCATAACAATAAATGAAAACACCCTATTTCTAGGGTGCTAACAGAAAAAATTTTTATATCCAATACCCCAAAATTAAACCGAACATTATGAAAATAACGAGCTGATAGCCGCTTTGGATAAGAAAACGTGTCCAAGAAATTTTTGCTGAATCATTGTTCCACATAGCTGTACCAGCAATAACTGGAACAACAAATGCCGCCCAAATCCACAATGAATTTACGACCCCAGACGCTTCTTTCCAGCCAGCAATGTAGTAAGCCAAAACCCATGCTTGAAACAAGGTCAATAAAAACTGAACTAAATAGAGAGGACCGGCTGACGCCTGCATTTTCTTGCGCTCATTAATATCCATTTCCGTAGCACCAACCACTTCCATCCACTTTTTGCCAAAAAGCGGGCCATACCAAACATACCCAATAACCATGGCCAGCACGCCACAAACGAGCACTGCCCAAAGATTAATTTCCATATGAAAAATAAAATTTAACTAAAAAATACAATAAGCACCAAAATACCAAGCGCGATCCGGTAATAGCCAAATGATCTAAAATTATTTTTTTCAATAAATCGCAAAAAATATTTGATAACAGAAAGTGCGACGATAAATGAAACAAAAAAACCAACTGCAAGAATGGAAATTTCTGAATAACTCAAACTCAATCCATGCTTCAAAAGACTGTACGCTGATGCGGCCAGCATGGTCGGTATAGCGAGAAAAAAAGAAAACTCCACCGCCACCACCCGAGATGCACCGAGAAGAAGCGCGGCCACGATTGTCGAGGCGGAACGCGATGTGCCCGGGATCATCGCCAGACATTGTGCCAAGCCGATCAAGACAACCTCTTTAATTTTGATCTGAGCGACACTCTGTATACGATTTTGCTGATTTTCTTTGCGATCAATAATAATAAGAATTACACCGCCGACAATAAGCGCTACTGCCACAACCCATGGATTGAAAAGCGATTCTTGAATTTTTTTCCCAGCCACTCCCCCAATTATTATTGCCGGCATTACGCCGATCGCCGCTTTTTTCCAAGTATCAAATATAATTTTTCTGTCTGTTTCAGTACGACCAAATGGCCATATCCGATGCCAAAAATAAACAACTGCTGCCAAAATCGCGCCAAGCTGAATAAAAACATCAAAAAGTTTGGTAAAATTTTCATCAAATGAAATCCATTGATTTAGGATAATAAGATGACCAGTCGATGAAATCGGCAAAAACTCCGTTATCCCTTCAACCACCCCGAGAATAACCGACTTTAAAATATCAAAAAACATAATTGGCTTCTAAACTTTAATCTTGTGACTTTGCTCACATTTTTCGGAACAATACTTGTTCTGACCATTTACACAAGTACCACACGCGATAAAGTGCAGATGACATTCCGGATCAGCACAATTTATATACTCTTCTGATTGATTGCCGCAAAATCTGCACCGACCGATAATTTCTCTATCACCGCCAAAATTCATCATTACCCGCTGATCAAAAGTATACAATCCCCCCAAGAAATCTTTGCCTGGATATTTCTCCATATAACTATGAATACCACCATCAAGCTGATAAACATTCGTAAAACCCTTGTGGAGAAGAAACGCCGACATTTTTTCACAGCGGACTCCGCCGGTGCATACAGTCACGACGGTTTTTTCTTTTAACGGTTCCAGTTTTGAAACTACATTGGGCAAATCACGAGAGGCGCGCATTCCCGGATCGATTGAATTTTTGAAATGTCCAGATTCAAATTCATAAGAATTGCGCATATCGACAATCGCAAATTCTTTTCCAGATTCAAACCATAAGTGCAGATCGTCAGGCGACAAATGCTTCGCTGTCTGTATGCGTGGATCAGCCTCCTCTGACTTCAAGCGTGTGGAGACAATTTCATCACGAACTTTTACTGATAATTTTGGAAAGGTATCCCCTGTCCCGACGCTCCGCTTTATGTGCGTATCCGAAAATCTTGAATCTTTCAAAAATTCACTGACAAATAATTCTGTGTTTTCTTGCACCCCTTCCAAAGTTGCATTGATCCCTTCGGCAGCCACAATCACGCGTCCGCTCATGTTTAGTTCAAGAGATTTGGTACGCACCCAATCAGCCA
>CAZVNO010000014.1:0-6898 GCA_964628715.1 uncultured Gammaproteobacteria bacterium
ATATCGGCTGTAATCGCGCTTGCTCGGTGAATGAGTTGGCTGCCCTTATCGGTGGGCCGACAGTGCGCGTGGCTGAGCGTCCTGGAGACGTACGATATTCACGGGCTGATTACAGCAAAGCCAAAACTCTTCTTGGTTGGGAACCAAAGGTAAAGCTTGAAGATGGTATTGTTGAAATGAAAAAAGAATGGGGGATTGAGTAAGTTTACTGACCCATGAGACGAACTATCACGTTGATGGTGCGAAGTAGAATTGAGAGATCAAGTAACATCGAACGATTTTTTATATAATACAGATCATACTGGAGTTTTTGAAGTGATGTATCGTAGTTGTCAGTGTAATTTTGGTGTATTAGAGCCCAGCCAGTAAGTCCGGGACGGACAAGATGCCGAAGCGGGTAATAGGCCATCCGTCTCTCCAGCTCTTCAATAATTTCTGGCCGCTCCGGCCGAGGGCCAATTAGCGTTACATCTCTTTTTATGAGATTAAAAACTTGAGGTAATTCGTCAAGTCTGGTTCGGCGTAAAAATTTTCCAATCGGAGTAATGCGTTTGTCATCTTTTTTGGCAAATTCAACTCCAGATATTTCTGCCATACCATCTTTTGATAAGGCATACATGGAACGAAATTTGTAAAGTAAAAATGACCGCCCACCCAGACCAATTCTTTTTTGTTTTATAAAAATTGGTCCTGGAGAAGTTAATCTAATAGCCAGAGCAATAAAAGGAAATAAGACAATAAATGTAACTAACATTATCAAAGCAAAAAAACCATCAATGGCTGTGCGAAAACGATCGTAAATTGGTTGTCTGGTATGACGAAGGTGTTCTAGAAACCAGGCTTCGGAAAAGGTTGACGGTGGAATTCGACCGGTAACTTGTTCGTAAAAGGATGTTAAATTGTTTATCTCCACTGGCCAAAATAAAAGTTCATATAATTCTCGAAGCGCGGCCGGATCGCGTTCTAGGTGAGGCGCGATAACAACTAGGTTTGCTTTATAATTTGTTATTGCGGGGCGGATTGTGTTTAGTCCGTGGTATACATCTATATCCGGTAAATCTGATCCCTTTATTGTACGGTCGGCGTCTATCAAAGCGACAATTTTATAACCGCGGTCATCATTTGTGGAAATAAGATCTATTAAGTCTTTTGTTTCTTTCGTATAACCCACAAGAATTACTTTGGTTTGTAAACGTTTGGTTCCAACAAGTGTGTTGTAACCAAGGCGCCAGAGCGCCATAAGACCATACCCGAATAATATATTCAAAATCAGAATAGTTTTTGGTGTTAGTCGATCGATTGGAAGTACGTAAAAGAAGATAATACTAACTATAAGCGCAATCCCGGCAGTTTCAGCTTGTCTGCGGTAAAAAATACGAGGATTGCTTTGTTTGTCTAAATCATATAAACCATTTATATAGTTGAGCAAAATCCATAAGGAAAAAACAATACTAAACTCAAGTACGTGGGCCTGTATTTGTTCTAATGTCGGAACTGCAAAATTTCTAACAAGAAGACTTATCCAAAAACCAATTGCAAAGCTAAGGAGGTCTCCAAAAAATAGTATGAGTTGTTTTATTCTGTATATAAAATGCACAACTTGTGATTGATAGGTATTTTAGTTATAATACTTGACATTCAAGCAGATAAATAGATGTCCGCAAGGCGCTTATGCTCGATTATATATACCATAAATTACAAAAAAAATCAATCTGTCATTTTTGGTTAAGATTTAGATTGGTATTTAGACGTCTATCGTGCGTAACGATGATATTTTTGTTTTTTTTGTCTTTGCCTGGGGTAGTATTTGCTAAAATTCCAAATGATCCCCATGCCTCTCAATGGTCCTATAAAGATATTGGTGTTTATGATGCCTGGGATCGTGTGGTTGGTTCGCGTGATGTGGTTGTCGCTGTCATTGATAATGGTTTTGATAGTTTTCATCCCGATTTGGAATCTAATTTATGGAAAAATACCAAAGAAGTTCCAGACAATGGTATTGATGACGATAGCAATGGCTATATCGATGATGTCTATGGTTGGAATTTTATTGATAATAATAACAATCCGCGTCCGTCTGTTTTTACGTTGTTAGATACAAGCGCTGCTCAAGATGAGATAAGCCACGGCACGATGGTTGCTGGGATTATTGGCGCTGTTGGCGATAATGGACAATTTGGGACCGGTATAAATTGGCGAGTCCGTCTCATGAATCTAAAAGTTTTGGGCAATAGTGGCTCTGATACTTCTGTTGTCCCGATTGGAAATGCAATTCGCTATGCTGTTGATAATGGCGCTCAAATTATAAATATAAGTTTGATCGGTCCGGAAGATGAGGGTATTCGAGATGCTGTCCATTATGCTTTCAGGAACAATGTCGCAGTTTTTGCTGCCGCCGGCAATGATTATTTTTCTTTAAATGATAATCGTCGTGATCCGATTTGTGCTGATTTGGGTCAATCAGAGCAATGGGTTCTTGGTGTAAGTGCGATTGATGAGGGGCATCATTTGGCTCGTTTTTCAAATATTGGAAGCTGCATTGATATAACGGCTCCAGGCGTACATGTCTCAACAACCCTCCGTTACGCTCCGGCGTATGGATTGAATGATTACTATGGCGGACCATTTAGTGGGACATCGTTTGCGACACCGTTTGTGTCCGGTTCAGCCGCACTTTTGAAAAGTATTCATCCAGAGTGGGGGGCGAGAGAAATTTATTCAACACTTTTGTCCACTGTTCACAAAACACCACCAAAGGATGAGTATGGTTATGCTCAAGCATTTGGTCGTGGTTTGCTGCAAGTTAATAAGGCGGTTTCTTTGGCACTTGCTACGGCTTCAACCGGACGGTCTTTTGATAGGGTTACAACGTACACATTACAGTCACCTTCACGTTTGAAATTTATATCCCAAACTACTACCGGACAATCATTGACTCTGGCAAATTTACCTTCTTTTATAAACGTAGAATCACTTTTAACCACGAAAGATGACCAGCGTACGATTTATGTTGCGCTTTTAAAAAATCAAATAAAGAAAAAAACAGTTCGGCAAATTGCTGTCTATGATGGCGATTGGAACAGGATTTCTATTTGGTCTGTGCCCTGGTCAGGCGAAACTTCTGTGGCTCTCGTTGGTGGTGTGGCTGGTCAGTCAACTATTGTGATTGCGCCCAAAACACCCGGTCGAATCGTATTCCAATCATATTCATTGTCTGGAAAAACAATTCAATCTAAAGTTGCCGAGGAATCCCACCAAGGTGTGATACTCGGGAGCATAAGATCTTCTGGAGTTGATAAACTTTTGGCAGTATATAAAGAAAAGGGTAATTTGGTTTTGCATAAGTATAGCGATAATTTACAGGATGAAAACAAAATCGTGTTGGAGTCAGCCACAAAAATTAGTTCGGTCGGAGCAGGGGATTTGGATGGTAATGGTTCTATAGAATATGTTGTGGCTAGTGCCCCTGGAGAAGCGCCAAGATTATATTATTATGATTCGGAAGGCGGTTTGTTGAGAAAATTTATTTCCTATAACGGCGGTTATCAGGGCGGTGTGGGGCTTTTGGTTGGTGATTTTGATCATGATGGGGCTGACGACGTTGTTACAGCGCCCGCAAGCCTGCAATCAGCCAAAAATATTTCTGTTCCAATTAGGGTTTGGTCTGGGCGTTCCCGAGTCATCGCTGAATGGCTGCCTTTTGGTGAAACAAATAAGAATGGTATTGGTCTATTGCCAGTTTATCGTTGAAATATGATATACTGGTTGCAACAATGTTGATTTTTAGCAGTATGAGCAAAACTCCAATTTTTGAAAAGAAAAATGTTATTGTTACTGGCGGGGCTGGTTTTATTGGTTCACATTTATGTGAGCAACTTCTTCAAGAAGCAAAAGTGATTTGTATAGATGATTTTTCAAATTCAAGTATCCAGAATATTGACCATTTATTGCAGTATCCGGATTTTGAATTTGTGAAAGCGGATGTTAATCAGCCGATTGATCTGGAGTCTTTTCCGGAACTCGATAAATTTAAAATTAAATTTCAAGGCGTGCAAGAGATTTATCATCTGGCTTGCCCGACAAGTCCAAGCGATTTTGAAAAAATGAAGATGAAGTCACTCCTGGCTAATTCCGCTAGTGTGGTGGCTACATTGGATATGGCTGTTAAATACCATGCCAAGTATGTGTTGGCGTCGAGTTCAGTGGTTTATGGCGCACCAACGCCAGAGAAATATTTTTTTTCTGAGACTGATGAAGGGATTGTAAATCATTTGACTCCGCGGGCATGCTACGATGAAGGAAAGCGTTTTGCCGAGACATGTGTCGCAACTTATGTCCAAGTTCATAAGCTTGACGCAAAAATTGCTCGTATTTTCACAACTTATGGCCCAAAGATGCCGTTGCATGAAGGCCTGCTAATTCCTGATTTTATTTTGAACGCGCTTGATGGGAAGGATTTGATTATAAATGGCGATTCAGAATTGGATCAGTCATTATGCTATGTGTCAGATATGGTTGATGGGTTGGTGCGCCTTATGCACACCGGACCGGATGTGATGATTGCCAATATCGGATCTGATCAGATGCTAAAAATGGTTGATGTTGCCAAGATGGTTATTGAAATGACTGGGTCTGAATCAAAAATTACTTTCGCAGAACCGCTTTTGTTTTATACAAAAAAAGGCATCCCGGATTTGCGCCTCTCCAAAGAATTTTTGGGTTGGATACCGATCGTACAGCTCTCAGATGGACTTAGAAAAACAATTGATTTTACGATTGCCAACAAAGAAGTTTTGGAAATGAACCATGGTTCTTGAAAAATATGTTTGTTGCGATTGTTCCAGCCTATAATGAAGAAAAACATATTGGCTCCGTAGTACGGAGCCTTTTACAATATGTAGACAGAGTTGTTGTAATTGATGATGGTTCGGTTGATTCAACTGCAAAAGAAGCCGAGTCTGCCGACGCAATTGTAATTCGTCATGAAATTAACCGTGGTCAGGGTGCGGCGATTGAAACTGGGCATGAGTATGCCAGATTGGTGAGCGCTGATTATGTGCTTCATTTTGACGCTGATGGTCAATTTGATGTTCGTGATATCGCGCCGGCATTAGCCGAATTAAAAGAAAAAAAAGCTGATATGCTTTTGGGTTCGCGTTTTTTGGATAATCGGTCTAATTTGCCGTTGCTAAAACGCTATGCTGTTCTGCCGGTTGGTAGGTTTATCAATCGTATGTTTACGGGTGTATCTTTGACAGACGCGCACAATGGGTTCAGGATTTTGAATCGTCACGCGCTTGATTCTATTTATCTTTCACACGATCGAATGGCGCATGCTACAGAAATTGTTTTTCTAGCTAGACAGGCCAGTCTTTCTGTGATTGAATTCCCGGTGAAAGTTGTGTACCGTGAGTATGGACAGAGCACAATGGGTGGTATTAAGATTATTAAGGATTTGTTGTTTGGTAGGGTTATAAAGTAGGTTATTTTTGTCAGCTTTGTATATGGATTTTTTTGCAAGGAACGCTAAGCTGTTTGTTTTAGTGGCGCTTCTGGCAATCTTTTTACCAAATATTGCCTTTGCCACTACTCCGGAGTTGTACTATAACAATCCAATGAATCAGTCTGGTCGTTCGCGTCTTCCCGATAGTGATGTCGACGCGCAAAGCGGCGCTTTTACGTATAGTTATCCACTGACATTACCACCAGGAAGAAATGGCCTTGCCCCGAATTTATCTCTGTCTTATAACAGTCAAAATCAAGATAATGTAAATCAAATTGGTTACGGCTGGTCACTCGAGGGTATACCTTCAATTTCACGGTTGAACAAAACCGGTCTGGAGAGATTGTATACTGATAATTATTTTTCTTCTTCGCTGTCTGGAGAATTGTCTACCAGCACACTTACCGATGGTCTTCATGGTACTTATGGTGCAAAAATAGAATCCGGTGATTTTCTTTTGTATACATATCATAATAATGATTCATGGACAGTTGTAGATAAAAAAGGGACAAGGTACACGTTTGGTGCAACCCAAAACGCAAAGCTCGTTGACGATTTGCACCAGACTGATCATGTGGTCAAATGGTTTGTGTCGGAAATTCGCGATACCAATGATAATTTTATTCGGTTTCAATACCACAATGTCGGTAGTGGTAATGAAACTTATCCTGAGCAGATTATTTACACTGGACATGGTACAGTGGACGGTCCGATTGTAGTCACGTTCAATCGCCGCAATCGTTACCCGGACAATGGTGAATCTCGTCAGTACGGATTTTTGATGATTAACGCGTATTTGATTGATCGCATTTCTGTTTCAATAAACGGATCCGAGGTTAAACGCTATGATTTGGGCTACACAGCCGGCGACAATTCTGTCCGGTCTTTGCTTCAGTCTGTTACTGAAACCGGATTTGACGAGAGTGGTGCGACAACAGTTCTCCCTGCCACCACATTTACTTATTCCCGTTCAAATGTTGGTTGGAGTGCAAATAATTTGTATCACAGCGGCGGGTATAACAGTGTTGATACTTGGAATAGAAATGGAATTGGTTTTGTGGATATGGTTGGTATTGATCGCGGTTTGCGCCTAGCAGATGTGAACGGTGACACGTATCCTGATTTGGTAAATCAATACGGTGGAATTTATATAAACGCGCCCTTGAGCGGCGGCTGGCCAATAGAGTACAGTGATCCTAATATTCAAGCGATTGAGAATTCATACAATCGCGGTCGAGCCTGGGTTGATGTAAATGGTGATGGCTTGCAGGATATGGTTCGGGGCGAATATATGAGTTCTCAGGGCATTCCGTCCGTGAATGTTCTTGAGACCAGAATAAATACATTTTCAGATACATATAATTTTAACGTCACGTCGACAAGCATGGCGCCACC
>CAZVNO010000014.1:6908-11521 GCA_964628715.1 uncultured Gammaproteobacteria bacterium
TTGCGTGACAATGGTATCAGATTTGGTGATTTGAATGGCGATGGATTGGTGGATTTTGCTTGGGGCGATACATGGCAAATACCAACTGTCTATGTGAACAATGGTGATAATACCGGTTGGACTGGAAATAATACTCTTTTTACCCAAGGTTCTGACAGGGTATTTACTGGTGCTGGCGGTAGTGATGCTGGTGTGCGCATTTTAGATCTCAATAGTGACGGAGTCGATGAATATTTTGGACAAAGCAATGGTAATTTTGCTGATTGCAACGGCAATGGGCGCCCTTTAACACTCCAACCTTATGTGGATCAAAACTATAATGACAACGGACTTCGAGAAATTGATATAAATGGCGATGGCCTCATTGATTTTGTTTGGCGTCGGGGCGTGTGTCCGATGCATGTGTACCTAAATCATGGTGCGCGGATGGGTTGGGTGGACGATCCGTCTTACGTAGCAAGTATTTCGCAGATAACAGGCGAACTTCAATTTACTGATCACTTGAGTCGTGATCCAGGCACTCGTTTTGCCGACCTGAATGGTGACGGTATGATTGATTTGATTAGGAGTGGTTATTTTGCTCTCACAAACACTGGGAGTAAACCGGATTTGCTTATCGGTATTCAATCAAATACCGGTGCCAGTACGACAATTTCGTATTTATCATCTAGTAAATATTTTGATACTGCGAATAATATTTTGAATCCAAAATTGCCTTACATAATTCAAACCGTGCGTGACGTGACTGTAAATGACGGCGCGGGTAATATCTCACACACTTCATATACCTATGAAGGCGGAAAAATTTCTTATCCAAATCCACGCGATCGCAAATTTGCTGGCTTCCATATCGTGACCGCTCGCGAAGATAATCATCGCATCGTTAAAAAATATTATCATCAAGGCGACACGACCAACAGTACCCTTGGTGAGTATAGTGATACTCCACAAAAGATCGGTCGAATATATCGAACCGAAGTTTATGATGTTTCAAATCAGCTACAAACAGTGTCGATTGATCGATGGGATCAGACGACTTTGGCGCCAAATCGTACATTTGTAAAAAAGATCCAATCAACCACGCTTGAATATGGCACTAGCGGCGCACATCGAGATGTGGCAACTACTTACACATACTCAAATACAAATGGTAACTTGACCGAACAACAGACTCTGGGTGAAGTCCGGGCAAACAATGATGGTACATACACAGACATTGGCACTGATAATTTTACCTATGCCTACGTCTATTCGACTGATCCAAATGGTCTGATCCGCAGCCTGCTCGCGCACGAGCGTGTGTCCAATTATCAAAATGTAACTGTGCGCTGGCTGTACCACTTGTATGATGGTAATACCAATGTTGGTGTTACGACTGTGACCGTTGGCAACGAAACCAGGACGCGACGACTCTTGGATGGGTCTACTATGCAGGTGACAAATCGGGTTTACAATTCTTACGGTTTGCCGACAAGCGTTACTGATCCAAATGGCAATGTGACCACTTAGTCGTATGATTCGTTCAATTTGTATCCGACCACGATCACGAATGCTTTGAATCAGTCGACGCAATATACTTATGAATATTATCTCTGTAAACCAAAAACTGTTATTGATCCAAATGGCGCGCATACAGACACGACTTATGATGGGCTTGATCGCGTGGTCGCTGTGCGTCAGTCCGATCCAAATAATCCAGCACAGACTGTTCTTGTAAAACAAGTTATTTATACGGATAATGTTTTTCCGCGCTCAATTCGTGAATTTAATTTTTTGGACAGTGATACAAACAGCGTGGAATCAGTTTCATATATTGATTCATCAAATCGTGTACTCCAAACCAGAAGAGAAGCCCTGGGTGCGGATACATACACGATTCAGAATATTGTTTACGATGGTTTTGGTAGAAAAGTTTCTGATTCTTTGCCTTATGTTGGTAATGGCAGTGGCTACACTGGAAGTACCGCGGCGCCTTCGAGCCTAGTAACCAATTATCAATATGACTCGTTGGATCGTCCAGTAACAATTACAAATAATTTGGGTGTTACGACCAACGCATACAATCTTTGGACAGCGTCGACGACTGACCCGCTGGGCCGCATCACTGCCAAAGTTACGGATGCCTACAATCGTCTTATTGAGACGAGAGAGTTGAATGGTAGTTCGTTGCAGCGCACTCGTTATACTTATGATGGTAATAATTCACTCATGAGTATTGTCGATGCTTCGGGTGCTTCACGCAATTTTACTTACGATTACGCCGGGCGTCGTCGTAGAGCTCAAGATCTTCATTATAATAGCGATGCTGCCTATACTCTGGCACAGTATTTGTATGATCCGGCCAATAATCTGACACAAGAAATAACCCCAAATAGTAATACCGTCATTTATGCTTATGACCAGTTGAACCGGGTTCGTACTGAACAGTTGAGTAATGGCAACACAACTGCTACCTATACATATGACACTTGCCAAAATGGAATTGGTCGGGTCTGTCAGGTGCAGGATCCGAATTCTACAGTGACATACGCGTATGATATTTTGGGACGAAAAATCAGCGAGACAAAAATTTTGGACAATCAATCATACATAACTGCGTATACGTATGATCGGCAGGGGAATGTGGTTACTCAGACAGTCAATAATCGTGTCACGACATATATTTATAATAACGCTGGTTTGGTGCAGTCGATAACAGAAGATAACGCCCCGCTTGTCACAGCGATTAGTTACGCTCCGACGCAGAGTATTTCCGAGATTGTTTTTGCCAATGGCGTGCGTACAGTAAACACTTATGATTCAAATGAATTGTATCGTTTGAAAAACAAAGTAACCACAAAGCCGGACAATACTTTTGTCCAGCGGCTCGCCTACACTTATGACACTGTCGGCAATATTATTGATTTGGTTGATTCCTCTATCACCGACACCGCCAAGCACGCCGTCTACACCTACGACGATTTGTACCGTCTAACTCGAGCTACAATTACCGATACGGCTACCGGCACCAGTGCTTACACCCAAAATTTCACTTACTCTCCAACCGGAAATATTCTGACTAGCCCACAAGGCACATTCCAATACCTCGGACACACGATCGCCAATTCACTCGCTAATCCAAATGCGCCAACCACTCTAAACGGCAGTAATTGCATGCTTTACGATGGCGCCGGAAATCTTACGACTGACTGCAAAGGTACTCGTTACTCTTGGGATTTTCGCAACCGTTTGATTCAATCTGCTACATCAGATTCCAACACCACCACCCTCTTCTATTATGACAACAACAATGATCGGATCTACCAAACCAACCGCAATTCTGGTAGTACCACCACTTACCCAAACAAATATCTGGAGATCACCCCAAGCTCTACAGTCCAGCGAGTCTACCTGGGAGATATGGAAGTGGCAGAATACACTACTACAAATGCCACCACTTCCACTCCAACAACCACAGTCCGAACATTTGTCCACCTCGATCACCTCGGCAGTACCAACCTCGTCACCGATGACAGGCTCCACCTTGCGGCCCTTCGCCGCCGCGACATTGTAGAAACCCTCGACTATTATCCATATGGAGAAAGCAGAGTCGACAACAGAGTCGGGGACACTAATGACAAAAGAAAATACATCGGTCAATTCTACGACGATACCACTGGACTCACATACCTAAATGCGAGATACTATGATGCAAAGAGAGGGCAGTTCATTTCATCTGATCCAGCATCATTCAAAACACCAGAGAAATTCCTTACTGATCCACAGCAGTTTAATTTCTACAGTTATGGGAGAGGGAATCCGATTAGGTTTTCGGATCCAAAAGGAGAAACAGTCGGTGACTTTGTCGGTGGTTTCCTTAATGCCTATCTCACCAACAATGTAACAATGGGTTTCTCGGGTAGGGTTAACAGTAATGATTTTTCTACGCGTTTGGGGCAAACTTTTGGTGATTCCCTTTCAATCGCACAGGGCATAGGAGAAATGATCACTGGTGGCGGCGCGATGACAGGCGGTTCAATTGCTTGTGGTAGCGGTGCAGGCTGTTTGGTTGGCGCCCCTGCAATTGCTACTGGTTACGGCCTTGTTGCTCATGGAGCTGGAATTGCTTCGGCGGGTGCAGTTGGGTTGAGTGGAGATTTTAAGAGTTTTGTTAATGCGAGGGATGGAGTCAGTGGAGATATACCTAAGCCAAAAGTTGAAAATTCTGATTTACAAAATAATTTTATAAATAAACTCTTTAAAGATTCAGATAAATACGTTGGCGGTACTGCAGAAGCTGCTAGAATAGAAAAAAATACCGGTCAAAGTATCGGTGGAAAAAATCATTTCCAGAAAGCAAGCGACTACTCTAAAGGTTTGCAAAATTGGATACACAAAAATCAAACCAGCGCTTCTACTGGTGATTTAAATACAGCGACAAGAGTCATGAATGATCTTAAGCAATCAATTAAGAAGTAATTTTTATGATTACATATGCGAGCGTAGTGGTTGAACTCGTAAATTTTATCCCCGAGTACAAAAGTTCAGAGTCTTGGAAAGAAGTATCTGATAACAGTGATTTACCGTACATAGTGTTCGGTAATCTTTATGCGTGGACAATAGAAAATATAAAA
>CAZVNO010000015.1:0-11497 GCA_964628715.1 uncultured Gammaproteobacteria bacterium
TAGCAGAACTAATAAAACTGGCAATCTCACGTCGTCGCGAAAACTTGGCCGATGCCTCGGGAGCACTCCTCACTCGCTACCCGGAAGGACTAGCCAGAGCCCTTGAAAAAATATCAGCTTCAAAAATCCCCCTCCAGACAGCCTCAACAGCTACTGCCCACCTCTTTTTCTCCAACCCACTCAAAGACCAAAACCTTGGTAATCTTTTCTCCACTCACCCGCCGGTTGCCGAACGTGTAAAAAGATTGCGAGAGATGTAAACAAAAAAACATTTAATTTTAACTTAAACTTTAAATATGGAAAATGAAAAAAAATTCACTGATGAAGATCCGACATTAGTGGACGCACAAGCAATTGAGCTGGAGGAGACTGATGTCAATGGAACAGAAGAAGCACAGATCCTTGATACCACTAAGTACGCCTTGGCAAATCTTGACGCAGCTATTGAAGAACAATTAGAAAAAATGGCTAAAAAAAATAAAAACCTTGATAGAGAAAAAATGAAACAGGAAATTTACTATAAAATAATGGAAACTCTTTCGGGGCGTGCTGGAAATAAAAAATAAATAACCACAAAAAAGATACTACCCAATCAGTCGCCGCACCTCGGCGACTTTTTGTTCCATAAGTTCTTTTGCATTTGCTTCGACACACAAACGGAGAAGTGGTTCGGTGTTTGATTTTCTTACCGAAAGCCACCAATCAGCGTGCTCAATTTTTACACCATCCAAATGTGATACTGAGATAGAATTTGGTGAAAAAGCTTGTTCAATTTGCATGATTACCCTCTCTTTGTCCTCAACTTCAAAATTAATTTCACCGGAATGAAAAAACTTTCGAAGTGGTGCCACCAATTCGGACAATTTTTTACCAGATTCAGAAACAATTTTTAGGACATAAAGAAGCATGAGATCACCCGATTCAAATCCATAAACATCACTAAAATAAAAATGGCAAGACAGTTCACCGCCAAAAGCGGCCTGTTCTTCTCGCATACGCTCAATAACAAAAGTTCTACCAACCACAGACTCAATCGGTGTACCACCAAGACGCAAGACTGTTTCTTTTACAATCCGACTGCATTTAACATCATAAATAATTTTTGCTCCCGGATGGTCACGTAAAATTTCTTCAGCTACGAGCGCCAAAATCAAGTCCCCCGGCACAATCGCGCCTGTCTCGTCAACGAGTCCAATCCTGTCAGCGTCACCGTCAAAAGCAAACCCGAGATCCGCTCCAACTTCCAAAATTCTCGCTTGTAAATCTTTCAATGTTTCATGTTTTAGTGGATTCGCCTCGTGATTTGGAAATCGACCATCCGGTTCCTTGAAGAGATAATCAGTCTTTATAGGTAGCCGTTTCGTGACATCATCAATCACAACCCCCTCGATGCCATTACCCATATCAACCACGACTTTGAGTGACTTAATTTTTGAAATATCAATAGTTGAAATAACACGATCCAAATAATCCACTTTTATGTCGCGTTTGGTTACTTCACCTTTTTTATCAGATTCAGAAAAATCATTTTTGGAAACCATATCCCGAATATCAGACAAACCGCTATCTAGTCCGATTGGCATCATGGTTTTTTTGTTTACAAATTTGCAGCCATTGTATTCCTCCGGATTGTGTGAGGCTGTAATCATAACACCAAGCTGAGCGTTAGCCTCCATCATAGTCAAAATATTCAACATTGGCGTGGAAATAAGACCAATATCAACCACATTTGCCCCCTGATCGGTAATCCCGCGAATAAGAGCGTCTGCAAATGGTCGGCTCGATGGTCGCATGTCATAACCAACAAAAACATCAGTCGCGCCTGTATGCACTATGGCCGCGCGGCCAACACAATAAAAAAGATCTTCGGACAATTCTCCATCAACTAAACCGCGAATGTCATAGGCTTTGAATATACTGGAAGGAAAGTTCATATAATCAATAATTAGGTTGCTTTAGACGCGCTTTCTGATATACTACAGCGTATCGTTAATAGGTATAAAAGTCAACGCACAACTCACCTAAACACCTGAGCACTCAAGCACATAAGCACCCAAAAGTGCCCCAGTGATTATTTGCTAAGGCGCTCAGGTGCTTAGGCGCTTAAGTGATACTCACATGCAACCAGAAAAATTTCTAGAACATTTCTCTACACACCTCAAAAATACGATTGCTCGTGGTATTTCTATTGCTGCAAAACTAGAGAGCAAACGAGTAACACCCCTACATCTTTTTATCGCTCTTTCTGAAGAGCCAGGGAGTTTGTCGTCAGAACTTTTGGCAAAATTCAATATATCAAGAAAAATTCTACTACCCTACCTTGGGGACTTGGCCAGTGATGAAAGTATACTGAACACGACAAATGAAGTAAAAACCGCAACTATTCCAGAACTCGACGAAGCCTCAAAACAAGCTCTTGAGAAGGCTATGATTATTGCCTACGAACATACCCAAAATTATGTTGGCACCGAACATCTTCTTATTGGTATACTTGACCAAAATGAACCAAAAATAAATAAAATTCTAAAAGACGCTGGCGTTGACATGGAACAGCTCGAGGAAGCAATCGATGCGGCACTCCACAAAACTGGTGACGCCCAAATAGCCGATGAAATCAGAGTTGTTGCCGAAGAATTTGGCGAACTCGAAAGTACCAAACAAACACCGGCACAAACTGGAAAGCAACCAGAAAAAGACTCCTCCGCCAAAAAATCAGCTCCACGACAACCAACGGCGCTTGATGTTTTTACCTCAGACCTCACTAGCAAATCTTTCCAAGAAACACTGGATCCTGTCATCGGGCGCGAAGATGAAATCACGCGCTTAATTCGTATTTTGGCGAGACGAACAAAAAACAATCCGGTGCTTGTCGGAGAACCTGGCGTTGGCAAAACTGCGCTGGTTGAAGGATTGGCCAAACGCATAGCAACTGGCAATGTGCCTGACATGCTAAAACGCAAAAAAATTCGCTCGCTTGATCTTACCCTTCTTCTCGCCGGTACGATGTACCGAGGTGAATTCGAGGCACGTCTAAAACAATTAATAGAAGAAGTGGTAAACCGCGATGACACCATTTTATTTATTGACGAAATCCACAATATCATCGGAGCCGGATCCAACTCAGGCACGATGGATGCAGCAAATATTTTAAAGCCGGCTTTAGCCCGAGGATTGCTTCATTGTATTGGCGCGACAACTTTGGATGAATACCAAAAACACATTAGCTCAGACCCAGCACTTGAAAGGCGTTTCCAGGCCATCACTGTCGATGAACCAAACCGAGACACCGCGCTCGACATGATTCGGGGAATAAAAAAATATTACGAAAAATTTCATTCTGTACTTATCCAGGATGAAGCTGCCGAAGCTGCTGTTGATTTGAGTATTCGCTATGTCCACGACAACTTCCTACCAGACAAAGCCATTGACCTTATCGACGAGGCTGCGGCAGCAGTTAGAGTTGAGCTTCCAGAATCTCCGTTTGCGCCAAAACGACACCGGCTGCATGTAGCACTAGAAGAAGCGAGGGAACAAAAAGCCAAAACCATCGGCAAAGACGCCCTCAAAGAGGTGGCGCACTGGAAAGAAAAAGAACAAAAAATCACCCGCCAAATCGCGGCTCTCGATAAAAAAGAAAAAACTATTTCACACAAAAACGCAATCGTTGACAAATTCATGATTGCAAAAATTTTGGCGCACAAACTTCATTTGACGCCGGCCGAAATTTTACGAAATGATTGGGAAAAACTTGATAAAGTGGCCACAGAACTAAAGCAAGAAATTGTTGGACAAGCTGCGGTTATTGATGAAATAATCAGAAGTTTGCGCCAAGCCTACTTCCGCTTTGGCAACTCAAAAAAACCACTTGCTTCTTTTCTTTTTACCGGCCCATCCGGCGTCGGCAAAACCGCGCTAACCAGAGCGCTGGCAAAATCTCTTTACCATGACGAAAAGGCGCTAATGAAATTTGACATGACTGAATTCGCCGAGCAGCACAGTGTCTCAAAACTTCTCGGCTCCCCTGCCGGATATATCGGATACAAAGAACGCAACCGCTTCACCGACGAACTCAAAAAACGTCCACACGCCGTGCTTGTATTTGATGAATACGACAAAGCCCACCCTGATGTGCAGAAATTATTATTCCAAATTCTTGACGAAGGTGAACTTACCGATAGCCAGGGTAAAAAAATATTCTTTAACCACTCTATTGTTATCCTAACAACAAATGTTGGCGCCGAATTGTACCAATCTCGTGGCTTCGGTTTCACGACCGCTGCAAAAACAAATACAGAATCAAAGGCAGAAGAAAAAATGATTGACCGTGAAACCAAAAAACGAATCGAGGGAAAACTAAAAGAACATTTTGGGGCTAGTCTTATGGGTAGAATCGGTCACGTGTTCTTATTTAGGCCACTTGATATTCATGACCGCACCAATATCGTCCTAAAATTATTTGGCACCATTGCCGAAGAACTCAAATCAAAAAAACAGCCTACGATTGTGCCAGACAAAACCGTAATTGAAAAACTGGTGGCCATGGAACTAAATAATGATACGGGTATTCGCGAATTGGAAAGAAGCGTTGAGAGACTTATCCAGGACGCAATCGTCGATGCTATGCAAAATGCTCGAAAAAAGAAAAGTTACATTTTGACGCACATAGACGGCGTATTTCGTTTGCAATAAATATGGACAAAAGTCAGGAGTGGGCAAAAAATTTGGCAACGGCCAAAAGAAAAGCAGACTTACAAAATCGTCTCCCGATTAGTTTACAAAAAAAACAAACTCAAAACGAGATTACCCGAGCAAAGCGTGACCTCATAAACGCAAGAGCAAGCAAAAATAAAGAAGAGGTACGGCTTGTTTGGGAAAGATTGGTATCACTCCGAAGTGACCTGATGGGCCTAAATCTTGCCGAAGTAAGAGAAAGATTTGGCAACGTTGCCGACCAGATTGTTGAACGGGAAATAAAAGCGTATGCAGAAGACTGCGCTCTTCTTGGCATGGTACTGGAATAAACCTGCCTATGGATAAAAGGGATTTTGAAAAAATTCAAAACACGATTATGGGTGGCCTAAACAAAGGGCTGACTTTTGGGTTGGGAGACAAAAATAAAAACGCATCTAATTACGGAGAAAAAATTACAAATGAACTCTTCAAAAAAATTGGCGAGAGAGTCATTGACCAGTCCACTAAAGACACAATCACAAATGACGTTATTGCAAATTTTGGTCTTCTCCAATTAGCCAACAATCTTGCACAAGCAAATTTACTAAATCAAATTAGCGAGCAAGACGAAAGTCCTGAACTTGAAAAAGAACCTGATGAAGAGACTGAGACCGATCTTCAAAAATCAGAAGAAGATACTCCAAAAATTGAAGAAGAAAACGAAGACGAAGATGAGGAGCCAAAAAAAACAAAACCAGAGCCGACAATGAACCCAAATGAAATTGCTGATAATCCCCAAAATCAACCTAGAGAGAAAAAACCGACAGGCGGCGGAGAAAATATAGGTAATGAACCTGAGCCAGAAGATGAAAATCCTGAATCTTTGCCCCAAAACAATAATGAAGCAAATGCTGAAAATGAATATAATAACAAGCGAAAAACACCAACAAAAAGAAACGGGAGACAAGCAAAAAGAGGTACCGAAAACCCGGAACCCACCAACTCCGATCTTTCCACAAATCAAATCAATGAACAAATCGAACCAGATGAACCATTTGAATTTGTCGATGAAAATGAAATTGAAAAAACTTCGGCAATGGAGACAAACAATCCTGAAACTGAAACATTAGGTACAAAAGCAGAGCCAAATCAAAACTCTACACAAAAAAATTTTGATGAACCAGCGGAAAATGAATCTTTGGGTAGAAAAGAAAATGATTATAATCAATTTCCGACAGAAAATAAAAGCGAAATTGATAACTATCAAGAAAGAAATCCAAATATAAATGCACAAGAAAACCCAACAAATCCTGAAAATACGCAATCGCAAACAGAGCAGGACCAAGCCATCCAATTACAAAAAGAGCGGCAGTCACAAAAAAGAGATGCCACCGACAAAACGCCAGTGTCCAACACAAACCAAACCGGACAAACCAAACCAAGGCAGCAAAAACAACTTCTACAGGAAGTTGCCGAAGCAAAAAAGAAATTACGCGGGCCAGAGAAAAAAATAAATCGGATAAAAAAAACGCGTAAAATTATTCGCATACTGGCCGCCATTTGCTGGTTGCTTGGCATTCTTCTATTCTGGTGCGGCATAGGAGAAATTTTTATGGGTTTTGCCGTGTCATTAAATGGGTCCTCACTTTGGATGAAAGAAATGCTCTTACCGCTTGAACTCCAGGCAAAACCTCTCCGAAAAAATCTAGAAGAAAAAAGAAAGAAACTTGCCAAAGCGCTAAAGGAAGACAAAGGAAAATTCCGGTCAGGAGAACTAAGCCAAAGATACAATAATTATATTAATCGCGTTTCAAATTCGCCTAATAAGGCGTAGAATCGCATCCTTTCATTTGTATGGACAAAAAAAGAATTATCTATATAGTCATATTTTCGATAATTAGCATAGTCCTGGCTTATTTACTCTATCGTGTTTTTTTTGCCGCCCCAAATAACCAGACTACAGCGCCGCCAAACAAAACCGCCAGCACAACGACTGATGGCCAGCAACAATTTCCGCAATCTGGCCAAGGAAATCAAACCGGAAGCATCGCTCTGCCAGGCACTCTCCCAAACGCACCAGGAAGACGGCCAGGTCAGGCGTCAAATTTACCAGAGCCAATAGTACAAACTGTAATAAAAGACCCTGTCGTCGGTGCTAGAGTTTCTCAAAACGGATCTCTAAATTACTACAACCAACTAGACGGAAAATTTTACCGAATCGGATCGGATGGGACGCCGCAGCTTCTTTCTGATACCGTATTTTATAATGTCCAAAAAGTTACCTGGTCACCGACAAAAAATGCGTCAATTTTGGAATACCCGGATGGATCAAAAATATTTTATGACTTTGACACAAAAAAACAGACAACTCTCCCAAAATATTGGGAACAATTTTCTTTTGCTGCGCAGGGTGAAAAAATTGCAGCCAAAAGCTTGGGCTTCTCTCCAGAAAATCGCTGGCTAGTGACCGCAAATCCAGATGGTAGTAATACCACCTTAGTTGCCGCTCTAGGCGATAATGCTGACAAAGTAACTGTAAATTGGTCTCCAAATCAGCAAATTGTTGGAACATCTCTCACCGGGCAAAGTCTTGGTGGAGACAGGCAAGAAGTCCTTTTTGTCGGTCTTCGTGGCGAAAACTTCAAATCAACTATAGTTGAGGGTCGTGATCTTCGATCTCTGTGGTCGACTGACGGTAAAAAATTACTTTATAGTGTATACAGCGCCCAAAATAATTATAAACCAGGACTCTGGGTCGTAAATGCCGAAGGTGATGCGATCGGGTCAGGGAGAAAATTTTTGAATGTATCAACCTGGGCGGACAAATGCTCTTTTTCCAGCCCAAAAACAGTTTTCTGTGGGGTACCGACTTCCCTGGATTCAGGGGCTGGCTTTGCACCATCTCTTGCCAATACCACACCTGATGTTTTGGTTAAAATTGATGTTGAAACCGGTGCGCAAACAATTATCCCGATGCCAGAATCTCATATTATTGATACAATAAACGTAAGCCCAGACGGTCAAAAATTATTTTTTACAGACAAACAAAAAGCCGGAATCTTCAGTGTTGACTTATGACATTATCTGCCAAACATCTTTTGATTATTTTTATTCCATCGATAATTTTGGCGACCCTGGCTGTCTTTATGCAGGTCATAAGATATGCGCCAACAAAACCAGACGCATACCTAAATACAGACAAAGACACAGTCAAAACTTCAAGTATTCCTATTTTTGACGACGACACAATCATTGGGAGGCGTGATGCTGCCAAAACAGTTATTGTATTTGGCGACATCGCCTGTTCACACTGCCAAGAAGAGCTGTCTATTTTTGACTCGCTTACAAAGCAGTACCCAAAAGGGGTAAAATTTATTTGGAAAAGCCTGTCTGTCATTCGAATCCCCTACCCCTCTGATAGCGCGAATTCTTATGCCTATTGTGCCAATCAACAAGAAAAATTTTTGGATTTTGCCAAAGCGATAATCCAAGCCGGTACTGAAAGTCTCACAAAAGATGTAATTGATGCGGCAGTGGCATCGGCAAAAATTAATCAAAACGAACTTAATAAATGTCTGGCAGATGGCCAGGGAACCCAATACCAAAATAAAGTAGAATCTCTAGCTGAAGATCTTAATATCCAAACCGTGCCAACGGCATTCTTTAACCAAAAACAAATTAATATCCCAGCGACAATCGAAGGTTGGAAAACATTACTTGAATTGTAGGTAAGAACATTATCGTGGTACAATTAAAGAAATAATTTTTTTGAAAATACTTAGGCCTAGCATTAATAATAGTTTATGCCAAGGAAAATACAAAGATACTTTTATCTAACAATCCTAATACTTGGTTTTTTAAGTTTTTCAGGCGCAACCTTTGCCCAATCACAAACCATCACAACAAATGGAGAAGAGATCCGACTGGAAACACCGCAGCCCAAAATTAGCATACCGGGCCTAAAATTCGGCGAACCCAAAATATCCACCAATGGAAACGGTGAAGACCAGCTGATCGACGTCCCATTTCTCGGTCAATACATTGCAGCTGTATACAAGTACGCTGTGGCGATTGCAGGTATAATTGCGGTGGTGATGATAATTATCGCCGGATTTCAATGGGCCACGTCTGGTGGTAGCGCTGACGCCATTAGCGAAGCAAAAAAAAGAATATCCAACGCTATCATCGGATTGATCTTGACTCTTAGTTCTTACGTCATCCTCTACACAGTAAATCCAGAGCTGGTTAGCTTTAAGAATCTAAGAGTTCAATATGTGCAGACAAAAGATGTTCAATGGACTGAAACCGCAGAACTTACTAATAGTGATATTACCGCTGAAATCCAATTTTCTTCTGAATTTCCGCCTGGTCTAATTCCGATCCCAAATTTACCAAATGTAACGTACGGGGGTGGAGTGACAGCTGCTTTTCGCTACGGCCGGAAAGATATGGTCGAAGCTTTTGTAAAAGCAATGAGTGATTTCAAAGAAAGATACCCGGAAAGAAAGGTTCAAATAAACTCTGGCTTAAGAGACGCGGCTTATCAGCAACGTCTTGCCAACCAAAGTTCGGATGCAGCCAAAACCGTAAAAACAGACTCTAATGGAAAACTAACAGCACCAATCAATATCAGCCATACTGGTGGGAACGCGTTTGATTTGCAGGTATTTTTTGGAAAAGAATTCATCCCGTTAGGAGTGTTATGCAATACAGTAAAAGATGACGCCAAAATACTACTTAGCAAAAATGCTCAAAGAAGTAAAGCATACGGGTCAGAACACTGTATAGTGAAAGAACACCAACAGCTTATTGGTGTCATGTTAAATCATGGTTTTTGTGTGGGTCTAAAAGCCACCGCGCCAAATAGACGTGAAGGCTGGCACTTCGAATATCCTGGACCTGAATTAAAATTATCTCCATTCTGTGCTTTCAAAAATGAAGCAAACGCTTCTGAAGGCGAACTCTACTACGCCTACCATTTGGACAAATAAATCCGCGACACCTATAATTTGTGAAACACCCTTCTCTAATTTTTGCCTGCTCACACTGTGATGCCCAATATTCCAAATGGACCGGACGTTGTCTGACTTGCGGTCAATGGGGAACAATTGCTGAATCAAAAGTAGAGAGTACAAAACCAAACATAAACCAAACTATACTTTCCGCGCCTCTTGATGTCACGGCTCTTAGTGCTATTCGCCCGGGCAAAACAATGCGAATCAATACCGGTATTCTTGAGCTTGATCGCGTGCTTGGCGGCGGTTTGGTTCCAGGTAGTTTTATTTTGATTGGTGGTGAACCTGGTATTGGAAAATCAACCCTGGCTATGCAGCTTGCCGGAGCAATCCCAAAGACACTATACATCTCGGGCGAAGAATCAGTTGAGCAAATAAAATTGCGAGCTGATAGATTGGGAAAAACATTAGATTGTGACGTAGCCAACGCGACCAGTGTTGAATCGATTATCGCTACGATTTTAAAAAACAAACCAACACTGACAGTTATTGATTCGATCCAGACTGTCGCATCTGACGATGTGCCAGGTGAAGCCGGCAGCGTAAACCAAGTTCGCGCGTCAGCTGTGAAACTCATGGAATGTGCTAAACAAAGCGGCACGGCAATTGTCATTATTGGACACGTCACAAAAGATGGTATGGTGGCTGGCCCAAAAACGCTTGAACATCTCGTTGACACCGTCCTGTCGTTTGAAGGCGACGAACATCATGCGACGCGAATTTTGCGAGCGATAAAAAATCGCTTTGGATCAATTGACGAAATCGGGGTGTTTGAAATGGTTGACAGCGGTTTACGCGAAGTTCCAAACCCGTCAGAACGACTGCTAATAAGTAGAGGCGAGGCCATGCCTGGATCTATTCTCACCTGTCTTATGGAAGGCAGCCGACCACTACTCGTTGAAATTCAAGCGCTCGTCAACAAAACAGTTTTTGGTTACCCGGTAAGAAAAGCGAGCGGCTTTGATCTAAATCGCCTTCATGTTCTGACTGCCGTTTTGCAAAAACGTGCCGGAATAAATTTGGCACAATATGATATTCATATCAATGTTGTCGGTGGGATTATTGCAGACGAACCAGCTGCTGATATGGCAGTATGCCTAGCAATCGCGAGCGCATACAAAGATAAAATGCTCGGTAATGATTTGGTTGTGTTTGGTGAAGTTGGTCTGGGCGGAGAAGTCAGATCTGTACCCCACACTGACAAAAGGATAAAAGAAACAATTGACCGAGGATTGAAGCGCGTCATCGCCGCACCGATCAAAAACGACGTAAAAATAAAAATAATTCCGGTCAGGAATATTCAAGAATTGATCACACACACTTAAAAACAAAACGACCTCGCGCCACCCATCCAGCCGAAGCCGAACGAGTGACGCGAGATCAGCAAGATCAAACTGAAGTCGAAGGCTCGCCTAGAGACCGAGCGCCTCCCTGGTTTCGACAGTGAGCCTCAAGATCGGAACGCATCCGATGCGCTGCTCGGTCTCGGGGTTGACCAGCGACACTCGACGGTGTTCATCTCCCAGCGCAGCGCGCTTGGGCGGTTTCACGTCCCGAGCGTCAACAAGTACTTCCCCCTTGAAACCAGCCACCTCGGCTCTGACGACTTTTGAACGATCCTTGGGAGTCGATTTTTTTATAGTGTTTGTGGGTCAAGCGCCTTCACTCCCCCTTTTACCTTACCTGCGTGCGTGCAGGCGCTTTGACTGCCGACCGAGTCGGCGGCCTCGAGTTGCCATCGCGGCGGCGAAGGCGGTGGTGGCCAGATCTGCCGCTCCGGTCGAAGTCATATCCGCCGACTCATCCACAAC
>CAZVNO010000016.1:0-1858 GCA_964628715.1 uncultured Gammaproteobacteria bacterium
GAGAAAAAGGGCAAAAAATGAAGCAGCCTACCATAGATTAAAAATTTGCATATTCTATGGTTTTTTGGTTTAGATGTGGTCTTAAAATACATATATTGTCACTTTTTCCAAACTCAATCGTATACTACTATGTCAGATGAAGTTGACCCAATAGATTCCATGGAAGATAAGGATTTACAGTCTATTAATCGTGTGCTTTCTGGCGATGTAGCGGCATTTGGCAGTGTTTATGATGCCTATATTGAGCCAATATATCGATTTGTGTTTTTTAGAGTACAAAATCATCATGTCGCAGAGGATGTGACTAGTGATATATTCCTGAAGGCGCTAGATAGAATTCATACGTATAAGTCGAATCGTGGATCTTTTCGAACATGGTTATACCAATTGGCTAGAAATACTATTATTGATTATTACCGCACTACAAAACAAACGGTGTCAATTGAAGAAGCTTATGATGTTCCATCAAATTCTCATGTTTCTGTAGAAATGGTTGATAGCACATTACTCGCGGAGAAAGTGGGAAAATATTTGTCTGGTTTTAAGGATGTTGAGAGAGATATATTGATACTTAGGATCTGGCAAGAAATGCCGTATAGCGAAATCGCGGGGATTGTCGGCAAAAAAGAAGATGCCTGTAAAAAAATTTATATAAGAGCAATTGAAAAAATACAAAAAATATTTCCACCACACTTGGCTACACTAATCTTTATTTCATTGCTTACTGATCTATGAAAGAAGAATTAATACAATCCATTTTAGAAGATATTTATTTATGCGAGCCTTCTTTGCGTAGTAAAGAAGAAGAAGTGAAAGTCGCAATAAAAGAATTTATTAAAGCTGGTAAAGAAATTTCGGTTCGTCCTGAATTTGCGGCTGAACTTAGACGTAGAGTGCTGCTTGTCCAACCAAAACAATCATTGTTTATTCATTTTATTAATAATTTCGCTATGAATTATAGGAAAATTGCCATGGGCGGAGTGGCCCTTGCGGCTGTTGCGCTTGTCGCGACTGGAGTATTAACTCGACCTGCAAGAACACTAGGGGCAGAATTAGCCTATACAGAAGGGGCTGTGTTATATCGAACTGATGGTAGCGTGTGGCAGGAAGCCACAAAGGATACAACTTTAAAGCAGGGCGACGGTGTCAAAATCATTGGAGTAGGACGCGCCATTGTGATTTTGGATGATGGCAGTGCGGTGCGTTTATCAAATGATTCAGAAGTTACTCTGGCATCATTAGATCCAGCACATTTGCAAATTATCAATGAAAAAGGTCAGGTCTACACACGTGTAGTCAAAGCAAAGAGATTATTTGATGTTAATGTCGATAATCTGATCTACCGTTCTCTCGGTACAGCCTATATGACTGTAAATACAGACGAGACACAGGGTGTAGAGGTATATCAGAGTGCTGTGCAGGTTATAGATACTACAAGCAAATCTGAAAACAATACCGAAGCAGTTGTCCCAGAAGGTTCATCATATTATGATGTAAATGTAGAAGCGCCAAAAAAGATTGGCGAAATTACAGCAATTGACCCAGCGCAGGTTGAACAAAATGATTTTGTCGTGTGGAACAAAGAACAAGATACATCAGATGAAAAATTTGATGATAAATTAGGTGTACTCGCGGTGGTTGGTGGCGATCAGTCTACTGCAGTAGCAAATGTATCTGGTAATGAAAATACCGAAACAGCACCAGCTTTTAGCGGTACTGCAGATGGTATCTCTCTTTCCGCTGTTGGAACACGCGCAGTGACTTGGGTTGCACCTGCTGGTTCTGGAACAAATGGATATAAAGTGGTGTACTCAAAGACAAGTGCTCCTACTTACCCAACAAGATCAAATGATCAGGC
>CAZVNO010000016.1:1868-11395 GCA_964628715.1 uncultured Gammaproteobacteria bacterium
TTATGTGGATGTTGGTACAACTTTGCCTTGGCTTTACGCTTTTGATGGTTCGGGTGATTACTCTATTCGTGTTTGCGAATATAAAGCGGATGGCACATGTGGCGCATATTCAAATGAGGTGTCACTATCTCTAGTTGCTGATGGTACATCAGTTGCAGAAGTTGTGTCAGAGAAAAAATCACTTGGAGAAGAAATAAAGACAGTAAAAAATGAGGCAAAAGAAGAAATTAAAACTGTAAAAGAAGAGTTGAAATCTGACGTAAAAGCGCTTGTCGTGGAAAATAAAGATAAGACAGCTGAGTTTTATCCTGGTACCCCTGGTGCTTCAAGTGTTACATCAATTACGCTTGTGGCCAATTCTCCAGAACCAGAACATGTCTCGTGGACTACAGAAGGTTCTTTGGTGTCAGGGATGGGTCGTGGTGTCCGTGTTCTTTTCTCCAAAAATCCAAGTCCAACTTATGGTTCCAGCATGGCTTTGCCTGTAGGGTATAAAAATTACGCAAAGATTTATGCCAAGGAAGGTACGGGAACATATTATGTTCGTGTCTGTGAATTTTTGGGTGATCGCTGTGGTACATACTCAAACGAAGTTACTGTGACTGTTCGCGGAAGTGGTGCTGGCGGAGAATATTTTGAAAATGGCGAATGGAAGAGTAACCGTACAGCAAATGGCTCAGCAGCCTCTGGTGTTTCTTCGATAACTTTGACAGCAAATGATCCTGCTATTGAGCATGTATCATGGACAGTCAATGGGACAATCGTACAGGGCATGGATCGCGGTGTTCGTGTTATATATTCCAAATCACCAAATCCAACACTTGGCGCAGCCGGGACTATTGCGCAGCCGGTCGGGTATAAACGATACACAAAAGTTTGGTCAAAGTTTGGCTCAGGTACATATTATGTTCGAGCTTGTGAATACCTAGGTAGCAATACTTGCGGCACATACTCAAACGAAATCACTATGACTCTTGGTGAACCAGGTTCATCGGGTGGTGAATACAAGGGTGAGAGAATACGTGAGTACATGTATTAAAAGTTATTAAATAAAAACAATAGACTCCGAAAGGAGTCTATTGTTTTGTCGGGCTAGTGGGACTTGGCTTCGGCTCTCATTCGCTTCCGCTCAATCGGCCTAGCCACCGCCTCGCGGTCGCGCTCACCATTCTGTGTCGCGCGACATCGCTCCGGCGTTCAAGTCCCAACGCGAGCAAAGCAGTTTGCTCGCTCTAACTTGTTTGTCGGGCTAGTGGGACTTGAACCCACGGCCTTACGGTTCCGAACCGTACGCGCTACCAACTGCGCTATAGCCCGATGAGTGAGGAAATGGCAAGCCGACTTGCCATTTCCGAGCGAAGATGGACTATATTTTGAATATAGCCCGATGAGCGAGGTGATTATACGGTATGAAGACTTGAAAATCAAGGGTTGAAGTGGATTGGGCACAGTGGTATAATTTAGCTGTAAAGATTGGATGTAAAAAAGTATAAATGAGGGTAAAGTGCCCTTTTTTCTAGTTTTTTATTTCTAGTTTCGGTTTTATGCAACCTATCACATCATATCTAAAAATTGCTATTGAAAAAAACGCTTCTGATCTCCACCTCGTTGCCGGAGAATCACCAATGATTAGAACTCAAGGCGAGCTTTCGTCTCTGGAAGATGAAGTTTTACCAGCCAAACAATTGGAAACAGAAATTTTTTCTCTTTTGACGGCTGAACAAAAAAAGCGGTTTGAAGACGAACTCGAATTGGATATTAGTCATGCTGTTGGCGAAACTCGTTTTCGTATCAATGTGCATATGCAGGAGGGTGGGATTGGTCTTGCTGCCCGCCTTATCCCAAAACAAATTCCAGGCCCGGATGAATTGCGTTTTGAGCCAACTCTTCGCGAACTGCCAAACTTACTTGATGGGTTGGTTTTGGTTGTCGGTCCAACCGGTCATGGTAAGTCCACTACAATCGCTTCAATGATTGAAGAAATAAACAAAACTCGCAAATCTCATGTTATTACGATTGAAGATCCAATTGAATTTGCATTTGAAAATAAAGAAAGTTTGATTGAGCAGCGTGAAATCGGTGTAGACACCCATTCTTTCGCCGAAGCCCTGAAACATGTCCTCCGTCAAGATCCAAATGTAATTTTGGTTGGAGAAATGCGCGATCCGGAAACAATTTCAACTGTGCTCACTGCCGCTGAAACCGGTCACTTGGTTTTTTCCACATTGCATACGTCGAGCGCTGCAGAAGCAGTAGAGCGTATTGTCGACGTCTTTGATGGTTCAAAACAAAAACAGATTTTGACGCAACTTTCTTCGGTGCTTCGGGCTATTGTGTCACAGCAGCTTATTCCCGCAAAAAATGGCGGTCGTGTCGCGGCTCGTGAGATATTGATTAATACTCCAGCAGTGGCATCTCTTATAAAAGAAAATAACATCGCCCAACTTAGAAGCGCAATTCAAACCGGCGTGCATGATGGCATGGTAACAATGGAAAATTCCATGAAAGCTTTAATTAAAGATGATTTGATTGACGAAGAAATTGCCGAACGTCGCACTGGGCGACAAAAGAAAGTGTAATATTTTCTTTGCATGTATTCAAAAATTCAGCGTACTGAAAAAACATCTTCGAACACGCGTCTGAGATTATTGGCAATTTGTATAGCGCTTGGCGGATTCGTGATTATTGTTCGTTTGTTTGTACTTATGGTGCTCGAGCACAATTTTTATCTGTTGCTCGCCGATACTACTCATGATATTTCTTCAACTTTGTTTCCCAAGCGTGGTTCAATTTTTATTCAGGATTCAAGAACACGCGAAGTTTATCCGGTGGCGCTGAATCAAGATGCATATATTTTGTATTTTGATACACGAGCAATTCATGATGATTTGACTGCGAGCACAACTGCCGCAGCGCTTACTTCAATTTTTTCTTATCCACCAGAACGAACATTTAAAATTTTTCAACAATTAAACAAGCGAACTGATCCTTACGAACCAATCGAACAAAAAATTAATGTTGAAACAATGGAAAAGGTTAAGGCCTTGGATTTGCCTGGAGTTGCTTTCGCAAAGAAACCAGATCGATTTTATCCTGAAGGCAATTTGGTTTCCTCGGTTGTTGGATTTGTCGGCAAAAACTCCGCAGGCGATCCAGTTGGTCGTTATGGTATTGAGGGATTTTGGAATAGCGAATTGGCAGGAAGCGGCGGTTTTTTGAATGGCGCGAAGAGTCGAGGTGGGGAATTGATCGCGCTTTCAGAGTCATATTTGGAGCCAGCAAAAGATGGGTCTGACCTGGTTTTAACCATTGATCGTTCAATTCAACATTATGCCTGTGATCGCCTGGCAGAGGCAATGAAAGAGTTTGAAGCAGTGAGCGCATCTTTTGTTATGATGGATCCAAAAACCGGCGCGATTTTGGCTATGTGTTCAATTCCTGATTTTGATCCAAATTTATACAATCTTGTCGATGATCCAAATGTTTTCAACAATAGTGCAATTTTTACGCAATATGAGCCAGGCTCGATCTTCAAACCAATCGTCATGGCTTCGGCGATTAATGAAGGCTTTGTTAGTCCAAACAGCGAATTTACAGATACTGGTTTTCGTTCCGGTTTGTGCACAAAACCAATCAAAAATGCTGGTGATAAGAGCTACGGGCTCCAGACTATGACCGGTATTTTACAAAATTCTATTAACACAGGAATGGTTTACGTAGTTGAAAAACTTGGTAAGTATGCTTTTCGTGAGTATGTTAATAAATTTGGGTTTGGCGTCAAAGAGGGGATTGAATTGGATACAGAAGTGTCAGGACGAGTAGATTCACTTTATGCTAATAAATCGGAAAGATTGGACTGCTATACAGCAACTGGTTCATTTGGCCAAGGTTTGACAGCCACACCGCTTCAAATGGCGACTGCTTTTTCCGCGATAGCAAACGGCGGCGAGCTAATGAAACCATATATTGTTGATGAAATTCGTTATTCTGATGGTCGAATCGAAAAAACAAAACCAAAAGAAATTCGTGAGGTGCTATCGCGTCGTACGGCGAAACTTGTTTCAGGTATGTTGGTTCAGGTTGTTGATCACGGCTATGGTGGACGCGCTAGAGTGCCTGGATATTTTGTTGCTGGTAAATCTGGGACAGCTCAGATTCCTGGGCTTGGTGGTTATACCGAGGATACCAACCATTCTTTTATTGGTTTTGCTCCAGGTAATGATCCAAAATTTGTTATGTTGGTGAAGTTTGAAAAACCAAAAAGAACATACGCTGAGGTGACGGCCGCTCCGGTATTCTCGGATATCGCCAGATTTGCCCTTCAGTATTTTCAAGTTCCACCGGAGAGATAGATAATAAAATGAATATCAAAAAACCACCTTTTGGGTGGTTTTTGTGACAGAGGGGAGAGTCGAACTCCCGACCTGAGGGTTATGAATCCTCCGCTCTTACCAGACTGAGCTACTCTGTCATTGTAGCGCCAAGGGGGATCGAACCCCTGTTTGGTGGATGAGAACCACCTGTCCTAGCCACTAGACGATGGCGCCATCGGATTTGAATACGAGGAGTATAGTAGAAAAAATCGATTTTGTCAATCGCATTGGGAGTAAAAACCCTCGGGTATTCCGAGGGTTTTTTAGTTTTGTTTTAAGCTTTCTTTTTCAAAGCGTCTTTTAATCCTTTGCCAGCTTTGAATTTTGGTACTGTGACTGGTGGAATTTGAATTTTTTGGGTTGGATTTTGTGGGTTCACTCCGACGCGGCCAGCACGAGTTTTTGCTGAAAATGCGCCAAATCCGGCAATACTCACTTCGCCACCGGCAGTGAGGGTGGAAGTTACGATCTCGACTGTCGCCTCAATCATGGCCTCTGCTTCTTTTTTTGAAACACCAACTTTGCTTGAGACGGCTTGCGCCAATTCTGCTTTGTTCATAAAGATGAAGTTATGTATTCAATGATAGTGGTAGTGTAAAACATTTAAATATATGTGTCAATAGAGCGAAAAAAATTATCCACAATTAGTGGGTGGAGCTATTATAGAGATACATAGAGATATGTAGAGATAGATTGAAAAATGATTATCTGGCTATTGTATGTCTATTTCACTCAATGGTAATATACGGTCACTATGCAATTCGTCCATCTTCATGTTCACTCCCATTACTCGCTTCTTGATAGTCTGATTCGTCCGAAGGTTCTGCCAAAACTTGCAAAATCTCGCGGACAAAAAGCTGTCGCCCTAACCGACACTGGTGCGATGTATGGACTAATTGAATTTTATCAAGCTTGTTTGAATCAAGAGATCAAGCCGATTTTGGGTTTTGAAACTCGGGTTGCTCCTCATAAATTGACAGACAAAGATCCTGAACGGGATAAAGATAGCAGCGAATTGGTTTTGTTGGCCGAAAATTATGAAGGATATAAAAATCTTATTCAGCTGTGTTCAATCGGCGCAGTTCAGGGAGTTTACATGGGTAAAGCTAGAGTCGATAAAGATGCTTTACAGAAATTTCATAAAAATATTATTGCTTTGTCCGGCGGTATTCATGGAGAAATACCAAAGTTACTTCTCGCCGGCAAAAAAGATGAAGCTGCCCGCGTGGCAAAAGATTACGTTGCTTTGTTTGGCGCTGATAATTTCTTTTTGGAACTGCAGGATCATCCGGCAATTTCCGGCCAGATGCAGGTTAATACGGAATTGATTTCTCTCGGTCGTGAATTAAATATCCCATTGGTGGTAACTCGTGATGTCCACTACGCCGAACCAGCTGATGTTGAAGCCCAAGACATTATGGTGTGCATTCGTGAGGGCTGGAAGGTTGATCAGCCAAATCGAGAAGACATGCGTCATGTTGATCGTTCGCTAAATACGGGCGATGATATTGCTTCTCGTTTTCGTCATGTTCCGGATGCGATCGAAAATACAGTAAAAATAGCTGATCGTATCAATGTTGAAATACCTCTAAACAAATGGCATTTTGCCCCAATTGATTTGCCGCCTGGTAAAAACGCTGATGAAGTTTTACGCGAACGGGCGGAGACCGCGCTTGGTGACTATTATTCTCCGGTTACAGACGAAGTTCGGACGCGTCTTGAGTATGAATTGGGAATTATCCAGACAAAAGGGTACTCGCCATATTTTATTTGTGTTTCAGATTTTGTGCACTATGCCAAAACACACGGCATTGTCGAAACCACTCGTGGTTCGGCGGCGGGATCTTTGGTTTCCTATGTGCTCGGAATTACAACCGTGGATCCAATTAGATTCAAACTTCCATTTGAACGTTTCCTCAATCCGTATCGTCCAAGTCCACCTGATATTGATACTGATTTTGCTGACGATCGGCGTGATGACATGATTGCTTATGTGACCAAAAAATACGGCGCAGATAAAGTTGCCCAAATTATCACGTTTGGAACTATGGCGGCGCGCGCGAGTGTGCGCGACGTTGGTCGTGCTTTGGGCATGTCATATAGTTTTTGTGATCAGGTGGCAAAATTAATCCCTATGGGGGCGCAAGGTTTCCCAATGACGATTGAGCGCGCTCTTAATGAAGAGCCGGATCTCAAAAAATTGTATGAGAGTAATCCTGATGTCAAACGTCTTTTGAATCTCGCAAAGACGGTAGAAGGCTCAGTCCGTCATACTTCGATTCACGCCGCCGGCGTTGTGATCTCCCCGACAACATTGACTGATTTTACTCCAATCCAGCATGAAGTCGGTGGAACACGCATCACCACTCAGTACGAAATGAAATCGGTTGAAACTGCCGGACTTTTGAAAATGGATTTTCTTGGAATTCGCAACCTTTCTATTTTGGGGAAAGCGGTTGAGTTCGTGGAAAAAACCACTGGCGAAAAAGTCGATATCTATGAGCTTCCGCTTGATGACAAGGAAACATTTGAAATGCTTTCGCGCGGAGAAACTATGGGGACTTTTCCGCTTGGCGGATCAGGGATGACTCGCTGGCTCAAAGAATTACGTCCAAGTACGATTGATGACATTATGGCCATGGTGGCGCTTTACCGTCCGGGCCCGATGGATTCGATTCCAGAGTATATCCGTCGCAAACACAATCCGGAACTTGTTCATTATCTTGATCCGAGGATGGAAAAATATCTGGATAAATCTTATGGAATTATTGTTTACCAGGATGATTTGCTTTTTTCAGCTTTGGAATTAGCTGGCTACAACTGGGAAGAAGTCGATAAGTTTCGAAAAGCCGTTGGTAAAAAAATTCCAGAAGAAATGGCCGCACAAAAAGAAAAGTTGACCAAAGGAATTATTGCACATGGCCAGACAAAAGAATTTGCTGATGAGCTTTGGAAACTTTTTGAACCGTTTCAGGCGTATGGTTTCAACAAAGCACACGCGGCGAGTTACGGTATTTTTGCCTATCAAACTTCGTACATGAAAGCGCATTATCCGGTGCAGTACATGACAGCTGTTTTGTATGCCGAAGCCGGAGATGCTGAAAAAGTTGCTGAAATTGTGCACGAATGTCATCGCATGGGCATCGAGGTTTTGCCGCCAGACGTAAATGAAAGTTTTCGTAATTTTGCCATGGTTTCCAAACCAGGCGAGAAAGGCAGAATTCGTTTTGGTTTAACCGCTATAAAAAATGTCGGCGAGCATATTTGCGAGATTATTTACACTGAACGCAAAGAAAATGGTCCGTACAAAAGTTTGGAAGATTTGCTTGAGCGAGTTCAAGATAAAGATTTGAATAAAAAATCTTTGGAAAGTTTAATTCAGACCGGTGCTTTGGATGGTTTTGGTTATGATCGTGGGCACCTGCTCGCGAATACCGAACAATTGTTGGCTTTTGCCCGAGCTGCTCGTGAACAGAAAATTTCGGCGCAGAATTCTCTGTTTGCGGGCACGTCATTTGGATCGGACGGCAAGATTATCCTTCGTAATCCAGGTGTTGCCACTATGGAAGATAAGCTTCGTTGGGAAAAACAATTGCTTGGCCTTTATATTTCCTCTCATCCATTCGCGCCATACGAGATTCATCTGCGTCGAGTTTTGACGCCGCTAAGCGACGTAGAAGCAAAACCACGGGATGGTTGGGTGATTATCGGTGGTGTGATTGCTAGTGTCACAAAAAAGTTAACCAAAAAAGGAACAATAATGTTGTTTGTTAAGCTTGAAGACATGTCGAGCGGTATGGAGCTTTTGGTTTTCCCGAAAACTTACGAAGCCACCCAAGCTGTTTGGCAAGAAAATGCGATTGTCTGCGTGGTTGGAAAGACACCAAAAGAAGAAGGAGACAATAAAGTGTTTGTTGAAAATGTTTATGCGTTGACACCAGAAAATGTCGTTGCCACGGCTCGTCAATTGGTTCTGACAAATCCGTCGCCAATCGGCACAATCGAGCCAGAAAAATCAGTAGGACCCTCTTTGCATATTACTGTCACGGCCGAGAGTCTAAAAAATAATGCGACTGCTTTGAAAAGTATACTAGCCGCTTATCCCGGTGCTGTCTCCGTGTTTATCCACGTGGGATTGAAAACCATTCACGCAGCGACAGGGGTTGTCTGGTCTGAAGAGCTCGGAGAAAAAATAAAAGCGCTTGTGGGCGCTTCAAACGTGGAATACAAATCGTAATTATTCGCCTTCGCCTTAGTTTATTTTTTCATATCAACTTCCCAGCCTGGGTCTGCTTCCAGTGTTCGCCAATCATTGAACTTTTTGTTAATCGCGTGGTAATAGCCGGCAACCGCAATCATGGCGCCATTGTCCATGGCATATTTTAGGGGAGATAGGAGATAGGTGATAGACGGGTATTGTTTTTTTAGAGCTCCACCCAGGGTATCGCGTAATTTTTTGTTTGCTGAAACTCCGCCGACAAGTAGGATTGATTTTGGTTTATATTCTTCAGCGGCTCGAAGAGTTTTTGCGACCAATACATCCACAATTGCTTGCTCAAAGCTCGCACAAAAATCATTAATTGTTACGCCTGATTCATTGTTTTTAATTTCTGGATCCATTAATTTATTTTCGCGTAGCCAATATAATGCTGCTGTTTTTAAGCCGGCAAAACTAAAGTCATAATTATTTTCTTTGAGCATTGGTCTTGGAAATTGGATAGCCGTTGGGTTGCCGAGAGAGGCAAATTTGGAAATTTTTGGACCACCAGGATATTCATAACCAAGCAATTTTGCCGCTTTGTCAAAACATTCGCCGGCAGCGTCATCGCGCGTATAGCCAATGCGCTCATACATGCCATGATCCTTCATGAGTACGAGTTCTGTGTGACCTCCGGATACAACCAAACATAGAGCAGGGAATTCGATTCGATTGCTAGTTGTTAATGGCTGATTGCTTACAGTTGTTGGCTCAGGGCTGGTAGCTGGAATTTCCACACTATGGATATGTCCCTCAATATGGTTCACCCCAATCAGTGGAACATCCCATAAATATGAGAGTGACTTTGCAGCCTCAACGCCTACAAGGAGACTGGTTACAAGCCCGGGGCCGCTAGTAACTGCAATTACATCTGGCTTGTCTTGGCATTGCATCAC
>CAZVNO010000017.1:0-5854 GCA_964628715.1 uncultured Gammaproteobacteria bacterium
ACTTCCTTTTTGATAGATACCAAACTCAGCCATAGTCATCCGAACAGTGGTCCCATCTTTTTTCTTGACCAAAATTGTTGGCTGAGATTGATCGGTCATATTATAAATCACCTTTTTTTACATGAAGACTGATACTAAGAGCCTCACGAAGCCAGGCTGAAAAAATATCTCGCGATGGTTGATTCACATAAAAACTATCTACAAATTGCACTTCAGCCAGAGTACTGATATTTTCGCTGTATATTTTTGCAAAAAATTCTTTCTCCAAATCAACAAAAGGTCGCCCCTCCTCGACTCCGGTATTCATAGGGACTGTCTCGCGATTATTAGCCAATGATTGATTGAATATAATTGATAATTCCTTGGTATCAACCGCAGCCGACTTGATGTGGAGTATTTCCGAAAGCCAACGACGAACCGGGACACCAGCGACAATCGCCAAATAAAAATAATTCTGAAGCAAACGTTCCTGCGTGTTTCTACCCAAAAGAACAAACCCTTTCCAGACCACATGCAAAATAAATGAAAGGAAAAAAACATCATCCCACTCATATTCTTTTTCCACATCAGCGAATTCAGCAGTCAAAGCAGGCAAAGCTTCGGCAAGGACTTTGGCATAACTGCCATCACCAGTAGTCACCAGAGCAGCCCGAAGTGTGCGAACAAAAATAATGTCATCATAAAGATAGGTATCACCAAGCACAATCGACGCCAATTCTTCGAGAGAATACGGAGTGAAATCGTCTTTTTTGCTATCTCCGGTCGCGATCGCAACCATGAAAAGTTGCAAGGACAAAGCATCGCGGGTGTCTTTTTCCTCTGGCTGAAGTATAAAAGCATCAATGAGCAATGGGTCAATCAAGTAGATCAATTCATGGGCAATTATAAGAAGTGAATTGTCGCCAGCCTCTGTACCAAGCGTTCGTGCCAGTGGCTCGGCATATTCGTATATTTTTGGCACGCCCGAAATACCACGCTCCAAAAGTGTTGACTTCGCTTTGAGAAGGCGCACAAAAGCAGACGCAACTTCCTCGCGCTCGTGCGCCCGAAATAAATGAAATGGTTGTGGGTCAAAATTTGGCATACCGATTTTTAATTGGTCTGACTCTATTGTTTAAACAAATCATCGTTCCAATGGAATTGGTTGTCGGATTCATGATACACAATAATATCATACGAAGATACCAATTTTTCTTTCTTCAAAAAATCAAAAAGTGGAAGCAAATAATCTATCGTTGCTGGCTTAGCAATATCCATATTCAAACGAATCTGTCGCAAAATATGATCGATTGGTACTAATGGCTTTTTCTGTTTGTAGTATTCTTTCAGTTTGGGCCATTCTTTTTGGTCGGCAGTATACGTGATTAATTCCGCTAATTCTTTTACATATATATCCGCTTCAGTTTCCTCGCCCCCCAATGTGCGATCCACAAGCGTGGCGGTGGAAGCTCTGACAAACACATCCAGCACCATTGACGCCGCATCCACAATAAATTGGTGCGCCGAAACCGGATATAGGCGCTGAATGAAATACTTTACTTTTGATAAATCAGCGATTTCAGTTTTAATTTCATCGCGGTAATTTTTAAGCCACGAGCCAATACTCTCATCCATGTAATTACCATTACTATCAAAAAAATTTTCTTCGTTAGCAGCAAGTGAATCTGAAATTTCTTTACTTACCAACATCATTTCTACTAGGGTCGTTGTACTATACACCCAATTTTTACAAAACTCACCCACTGGCACGCCCAAAATAATACTGCTATAAAACCAATGCTCTAAAAAATAAATCCTAGCCTCGTCTGGCATATTAGGAAACTCATTCCATATAACACGCAAAACCAACAACCTTTCAGTAACCTCTAACAAAGAAAGAGAAGTATGTTTATCAATCTTTCCAAGTAAAATAAAAGCTTGAAGTGCAATATCATGATGTTCTTCGTGACGAATGGCTTGACGCAAAGTATACAAATACCTAGCCGGGTCATAATCTGCTATTTTCCCGTTAAAAATACCAAAAAGGACATCGATATTATAACTCATTAGATTATCAACGAGACCCGTTGCCGCAGCTAGTAAACGTAATTGGAATACAGCTGATTCCTCCAGAGATTTATCAGTGCTTTTATTAATAAATTGTTGCAAAACATCAAAATCAATTAGCCTAATCAAACTATAATCAAGCTCCCATTCTGGATTTTCATTTTGTGACTCGATCAAATCAATAACTTTTTGCACAAGTGATTGTTCATAATCTCCTAACGACTCAATCAAAATAATTTTACGTAGAATCTCAAGCAAGCGTTGGGTGGACGCTTGCGTGGCATAGACATATATTGTTTTCAAAGATTCTATCATAACCAATCTTTATCTTACTTATAAGTAAGATTAATAATTATCGCCATCACCGTCTCCTTCATCATCGGTTCTGCTTTCATCTTTATCACCAACTGCTTTCTTTTTCTTTTTTTTGTCTTCTTTTTTATTCGGATCAATTGTCATCTTTGCCTTGACACCATCCAATTCATCCTTATATTTTTCAATAATTGCCTTACCGGCAGGACCCTTATCTGAAAAATACTTTTCCAACTTTGCAATTAATTCAGGGATACTACCAGCAGCAATGTCATCACCATCTATTTTTGCTCCCTCAATTTTTACTTTAACAACACCTTGTTCAGCATCAGTTGTAGACACACCATTAGAAAACTTTCGTTGACATGCCAAAGCGAAAGCTTCAGGAGCAGAAATGAGAAGAGGGATCAAATTGTCTTCCAAATATCTATCAACAGATCCAAAATGACTGACGAGTGCTCTTTCACCACCACCAAGCATACCGTCTTTTGTCTTTATATCAATGACAGGAGCAGCACTCGGCTGATGCCCGGTAATACCATCCACAGTACGATCTTGAGTAGGCTTAAAATCCAAAAACTTTTTAATTTGCCCAAATGTAGCCGCAACCATTCGCATATCAATTTTTTCCAAAATAGCGGTTGTGGTGTTCACGTCTCCCAAACTCTGGTATTGAATTGCCGCCTTATTACCACGTTTACGAAGTTCGCCCTCCATAGTACCTGCCGCTTCAGCGGCTGTCGCCATTCTGTGAACCCCAAGAGATGAATCAAACATTTGATGACCGCCAAGCTGTTCGTGTCCAGCAGCAAGAGCTTGAGACTTGAAAGAACTCGCAGCCTCTTTGGTAAAGGTGTCGTTATCCTTCAGTTTTTGTATGAATTGATCATACGCATCAGCGGGTACGGTGCCGGCTTTTATAAGTTCTTTAAAGATTCTATCTGCCGCTTGACCATACGATTCATCATCCTGTTTACCAGCCTCAATCATGGAATGCTGTTGTAAATATTCGACATCGCCACCGGAAATCGCATAGTTTTGGACAATACTCGCATTACGGGCGTTAGAACGGGCAAATGCTTGGCCATCTTTATCGCGCTCAATAACGCCAAGCTGGCCTTCCCAAATTTTTCTTAAATCTTCCAACTTTTCAGCTTCTTCAGGATCAGAAATTTCTCCAGCCTCCAATCGATTGATCTGTTTGGCCATTTCACCGATGGTATCATCGATATAAGCTTCGGTGTTTACCTTGTTTACTGTTCCAAACATACCAGCACGAATCTGCAAATCCTCTACCTTTCCGCCCCCTTTTTTCTTTATGTGATTCGCCACAAACGCCAAGTTGTCCGTTAAAGCCTTTCCAAGGGCGGCGTTAGTGAATGAGTTCAGGGCATCACCATACCGTTTAGAGACCGAAACCAAAGATGATGTTGGCGTCACATAACCCAATATGTGTTTTTCGACATACACCGCTTCAGCATCTGATTCAGCGTCACTTTTGGCAATGTTTGTAACTTCCTCTTGAGAGGATAGTACCTTGGACATACGCAAAGCCGCGACAAAAGGACTTCGTGCGGCAAGACTATCAAGTTCGGCCTTACTTACTTTTTCTGCAGCACGAATAGCCTCAGTCGCCTTTTCAAATTGTTTTTGCAAATCAGCACTTTTAACAACCTTCACAAAATCTTCTGCGGCCTTCTTTGCTTGTTCCGCTAAATTTGACCTTGCAATGAAATTTGAGCCCAAACTCTCTATTGCTGCTTTAGCAGCTTCAGCTAAAATAGTCGCAGATTCAGCAGCAGCAGTTTTAGCTCTCTCCTCTGCCATCTGTTGTCTTTCAAGAGAATCTAATTCTGCGATACGAGCTGCTTTTTGTGCCTCTTCATCGTATTCTTTTGTTTCTGAGCCTGAAGCATCAGCACGTACCTTTGCTCTTTTTCCTCTGCCCAAAGCACCCTCATCTGGACGCATGAATTCTTCCTCGGTGGCTTGTCTTTTAGCTTCAACCTCTTGCTCTTTTACTTCTTCTGTAGAAGCGGCAGCATTTATATCAGCTCTTTGTTTACCCAGCAAAGCAGCCTGCTCAATACGTTGAGCCTCACGAAGAGCATCAGCATCTACGGACTTAAACCGTGCAGTGGATTCGCCAGCTCTTACTTCCGCTTGTTTTGTCTCACGAACAATAGCTGCACCTCCTGGCGAAGTAACAATCCCAGCCTTAGCGGCTTCTTCCAGCTCCTTAATTTTTGCTTGCTGAAGTGCTGTTCGTAACTTTTCTCTCTGTGTTTGATCTAGTGACGGGCGCTGAGTTTCCAAAGCTCTTCGCTTGGCGCGAGCTTCATCTCTTTCAATAATTGCTGCCTCGGCGGCAGTCCTAGCTTCTGCTTCTTTCGTCTGTAGAACAGATGGCGCTTGAGACTGTGTTGCTCTACGCTTTGCAGCTTCTTCAGCGGTCTTTGCCTCGCCTTCTTCCGCTCCTGTACGAATATCAGCCGCCTTTGTACGGTCAAGTGAACCAACTTGCGTAGCAGCGGCTAAGCGAGCGGCTCTTGATTCAATCTCTTTTGTTTCAGCAGATTCAGCTCCTGCTCTCACAGCAGCTTCTTTTCCACGAAGAACAGCAGCGGCCTGGCTTGACGTCGCCTTTCTTTTCGCACTTTCTTCCAGATCTTTTACTTCTTCAGCAGTTGCGTTGGCTCTAATTTCAGCTTCTTTGGATTCACGAACTTCAATATCACGGCGGCGGGTAGCTTCCAATTTTGCTTCTTCAATCTGTTCTTTTGTCATTCCTTCTGCTTTTCCAGACAAAATCCTCTGCTCTTCAATTTCGGTAAGTATCTCTTTACCCCCTTTAACTCCACCAACACTTGGGCTTGCCGCTACCTTATTCTTTTGTTCAGCCTCAATACCTTTAGTGCGTTCAGCCTCAAATTCAGCGTTCATTTTTTCCAATTGCTCTTTTTCTGCGACACTCCTCAGATTAATCCTAGCTTCACCCTTAGATCTTTCTTCTTCAGCTGACAAAACATTCTTGAAAAGATTTGTTCTGAGCTCTTCTTCTTTGGCCTTAACAGCAGTCTGACCACCGCCAACAGTTCGAGAAAAGGCCGCTTCGGCGCCAGTCGCCATACGCTCGATTTTTTTCTCTTCCAGACCAAGCTCTGCTTTCAATTTTGCTTCCTCTTCAAGTTCATGCTGACCAAGAGGACTTTGCAAGTATGATGTTTCCTGACGTTTTTTCTCAAGTTCTAATTTTTCCGACTCTTCATGGGAACCGCGTTCTCCGGCGATTGCATCTTGGATCTCTTTTTGAGCGGCCAAACTTTGCTGAGCAAGATAAGTTGTCTGCTTCCCTTCGAGTTGACCTCTTTTTGCATCCGATGCTTCGAGCTGCAATTTACCAAAAACTTTTGCCTGAACAATGTCTTTTTTATCTTTTGTGTTGGCTGTTCTAGCTTGACTCAAGACAGTGTCCAAAAATTGTTGAGTTCGTTCA
>CAZVNO010000017.1:5864-10725 GCA_964628715.1 uncultured Gammaproteobacteria bacterium
TCAGATTGCAATTCATGATCAGCAATCTGACCGGCAACGGTTTTTTTACCGGCCCCAACTTCAAAACCACCATCTTTAAATCTAGGACTTTTTATGACAAGCTCCTCACCGGCGGTATGATATTCTTTTGTTTTGGCAGCACTACGCGCCTGTTCACCCTTAAGCTCACCCTGCTCGACACGATCAACCGCGTCAATATTACGTCCATCATATTCAAACGCTTGAAACCAAAATTCAGGCTTACCAGTAGTTCTTTTGTCAACCAACTCTTCGCGATTCTTAAATTGATTTTCTGTTTTTTCCAATGTTTTTCTACTTGAAATAAGCGCCGCGTATCTACGCTGTAATAAATTTTGTCCAGTTTTTGAATCTTTCTTAAAAACATACCCTTTCTCAATAAATTTTAGATCTCCAGTTTTATCATCTCTCATCTGCACTCTCTGGCCAGCGGCATCCAACTTAAAACCTTCAGCATCAGCAACATCATTTTCACCGGCTTTTTCAAACAAAGCCTCTCTTTCCCGCTTGTATTTCCAATACAAACCGCTTTTCCCATTTTTTTGAATACGATTACCCGAGGCATCCAATTTGTAACCTTCGGCATCAATAGTAATACCGTTTGACAAAGTCCGATGGCCTTGAGCATTTGTACTAACAACTTGCCCACGATTTTCAGGAGCAACTTTTTCAAAGTCTTCTTCAATTTCTTTTTCCGGGCCTTGAGCTAACCAAGCCTTATACCCTGCGACCTGACGCTTAAAATAATTTCCTACTACTTCCGGATTGATATTAATCTCTCCGCCAGAAGCCTTGAAAAGACCAGCTTCAACCCCCTTATACAACCCCAAACCACCATATTTCAAAGCATTCCCACCGACAAACGAAGCCGCGTCACCAGCCGCAGACAAAGTCTTGCCAGCAGCCCAGCGCGCAGCCGCAAACCCTGAGCCAACAGTGAGAGCCTTCTTGCCAAATTCAGCCACACTTCCGGCAAAGCTACTGCCAGTAGCCCCAGTCTTTTGGACACGATCAAGACCAACCAACAAAAAGACAATCGCAATGATAAATCCAGACATGTTTTCCCAAGTAGACAATTCCAAAAGTGAAACAGAGCCGGCAGAATTCGAAGGTAGACTCAAAGTTCTCACAACGTCCTCAGATCCAATTCCACCTGTCTTTATGCCGATATGATTGTTGATTTGACCAGTACCAAGAGTCGCAAATGCCAACCAGAGAAAAAACACCATGATCGGCGCTACGATAATATTCTTTGAAACTTCACCCCAAAACTCATCGGCATAACCTTTTGTCTGTGGAATCGCAGAAAATATAAATGCCAAAGGCGATAGAATAATAAGTACCCAGAGAACCACAACTCGAAGCGCCATCATAATCAAATATGCGCCGATGGTCAGCATGGCAACTAAAGAAAAAATAACTGACATGACAGCTGCGCCAAGCAAATCAAGTCTCAAATCATCATTTGGCGGCAATCCACCGGTGGCCAAATTAAAAACTTTGTCCAAATGAAGCATGCCAATCAGATTGCCGGCAGCAACTCCCTGAATCGCATCAAGGAAAGTAATTGTAAAGATGTGCGAAGCATCAATGATAAGCCCGATAAGTAGACGACTAAAATTGATAAGGATAGCGGCCATGACCAACTTTACCAAAGATTTTTTCCATTCATACTGCTCAAGCCCAAGCATGGTGCCAAAAGCAATCGCAAGGAGAGCCACCACAAAAAACATGTTGGCAAGATCACGAACCATGTACCAGCCAACAACCACTGGCGGTGAATCAATATAATCATTATAAGCGGCCAACTGGATGAAGATACGAAGACCGGCAATAGTTAATCCCAAAAAAACTTTTGCGACGCTGAGAGCAATACTGGTAATACCTTCGATCAGGCCATTAGCAATCCCGGTTGGTGTTAAATCAACGGCAAATGTCGGACGGAGATATAGAAAAAAAATGCCAAAAACAACCAAAATGCAAAAAATTAGCCCATAAGGACGTCGGGGTGAACGAAAAAGTTTTTGAAAAAACCGCCTCATGTTCCTAACGGTCAGATTACATCTTCATTATAACACAAAAAAACCCTCGCTGCGAGGGAATTGGGTATCTATCCACATGGTCTAAACCACATCTTTTCCACCTCTGCCAAAAATAGCTCAGCCGCTCTTTGCCAAGCAAACAAAGATGCACGCTCTAGCCCATTATTTTTAAGTTCCAAACAGATTCTCTCATTCTGCAAAAGTTTAATCATTGCTTCGGATATATCGCGCACTGACAATGGATTGACCAAATAGGCCGCCCCTCCGGAAACTTCTGCCAAAGAAGATCGATTACTGGTTATAACCGGCAAACCAGCCGCAAAGGCTTCGACGACGGGAAATCCAAACCCCTCATAAAGGCTTGGGAAAACAAACAGAGCCGCATTTTTGTACAAATCAAACTTTTCTTCGGCTGAAACATAACCAATAGATGAAATGCCAGATACTTTTTTTGCCTCTTCAATAATTTTTTGTCCACCATACCCCACTGCTCCCGCCAAAACTAATTCACAACCAACCATCACTTCCGGGTATTGTTTTTTTGCCATTCTGTAAGCTTCTACCACCGCAGCGACATTTTTTCGGCTCTCGATTGTGCCCAAATACAAAATATATTTTTTAAAAAGGATAGTTTCGGACAAACCGGCAGCAAAACTACTTGCTACGCCTGGATAAATAACCTTAACTTTATTTGCTGGAACGCCATAATAACCCACCACATCTTGCTTAGTATTCTCTGAAGGTACTAGGATTATGTCGGCCCGTTTAACTTGGGCGTTTGGCCTGACTACCCTGTGCCACAAACGATCTTTTGGTGAAAAACAATCAGAAAAAAATTCATACGACAAATCATGAATCGTAAGAATGTGCTTTACCTGATCGGAAACACTAGTGAAATTAAGATTAGGGGAAAAAAAATAATCTAGTTTATCTATTTTTAGAGAACAATTTCTGAGCAAAAATTGGTCAAGCTTTGGTTGGCCAGAAAAAGCTATTGCCGCATTCAAAAATTTATTTGGCCAACGAGAAGCAACAATATGAACATTTTCTTTTTTCCAATTTGAAAAGTTGATTACCGGCTCGGACGAAGCATTGTAAAACAAAAAATATTGATTTTTTTGATCAATCTCAAATATTGCGTTAAGCAACTCATACACGTACTCACCCACTCCAGTCCGATGCTCTGTCATGAGCGGGCGAATATCAACACCGATATTCATACTTGGTGCAGCTATTTTTGTTTGTGTCTGAGTGGCATCTGACACTGGTTTAATCCGCGCTGAAATTCTTCGTATTTATCTTCAATATACCGACGCATGTTTTCTTTGAACCGGTCAGCACTAAACTTTTGAGCATGCTCTCTAATCAACCCACTATCCCACTCATGCAATGAAAATGATGATACTGCTTCAAAAAGCGCTTCCCAAGTTTGATTATGAAAAAATAAACCAGTAACACCAGGAATAACCGTCTCTGTCACACCGCCAACACCATAAGCAATTACCGGTCGGCCGCTGGCCATTGATTCAATCGGGGTAATGCCCAAATCTTCAACTTGCGGATGGATAAAGGCTTGCGCTTTTGATAACAATTTTGCTTTGTCTGCATCTGAAATTCTTCCCAAAAATTCAATATTAGGAAGTGCCATTGCCTCAAGTCGTGCTCGCTCCGGGCCATCACCATATATTTTTAAAAGAATACGCAGACGATTGAAAACTTGGATAACCAAGTCAAACCGCTTGTATGGGACCAGCCGTCCGCCAGTGACAAAATAATTACCAAGTTCTTCTGGTTTGGAAAGAAAAAAATTTTCCGTATCAACCGGCGGATAAATAATATCACTATCACGACGATAATATTTATTTATTCGAGCCCGCACCGTATCTGAATTGGCAACAAAATGATCAACTCGATCAACACTCATACTATCCCAAAGCCGAAGGCGATGAATCAATCTTGGCAGCAATGCCTTTATTAGCGGGTTATACTTTAGATCAGCAATATACTCATGCGTATCAGTCCACAGATATCTGGTCGGTGTGTGACAATATGAAACATGGAGTGTTTCTGGTCTAGTCAAAACTCCTTTTGCAAAAGCACTGGTTGAAGACAATACCACATCAAACTCATGCAGATTGTGGCGTTCGGTCGCAAGTGGCATCCAAGGCAAATACCATTGATAGTGATTTTTTACTCCCGGCAAAAAACGCAAAAAAGATTCTCTGACATCAGCATCACGAAATCGTTCAATTTTTTCTTTATTATGAAATAAAACAAAAATTGGCGCTTCTGGCCAAATCTCATGAAAGGCATCAAGAACGCGTTCAGCACCACCATCCTGAGACAAATAATCATGAACCAAAGCAATCTTCATAATGCCTTTCTTTTCCGAAACAAGACAAAAGGAGTTTTCAAACAAATAATAAAATCAAGCCATAAGCTCCAGTGCTCAATATAAAAAACATCCAAACGAACCTCATCATCAAACGATAAGTCACTCCGCCCAGAAATCTGAGCCATACCCGTAATCCCAGGCTTAATGGCAAAAACTTTTTTGTGATGATTCTCGTACTGCGAAACTTCCCGCGGCTGATGGGGTCTTGGCCCGACCAAACTCATTGACCCAAAGAGCACATTCAATAACTGCGGCAGTTCATCAATACTCGACCAACGCAAAAATCGACCAAACGTAGTAACCCTTGGGTCATTGGCGATTTTATAAACTGGCCCATTTTTTGTATTGCGCTCAGCAATAAGCGCCTGCTCTTTTTCCATCGCGACCCTACCTGATTCTCCAAATT
>CAZVNO010000018.1:0-7413 GCA_964628715.1 uncultured Gammaproteobacteria bacterium
TTATCAATGTTTGGTTGGTGATAAACATGTTTGCAGCAACGATAGTATAATCGGTATTTCCGAAGATGGTTGTTTTGCTGAATACGTAAAAGTGCCAGCGAAAATTTTGTGGCCAACTGATATAAACAAAATTGATCCTAGAGTCGCGGCAATCCAAGAACCTTTTGGCAACGCCGTTCATTCCTGTACGCAAACTTCTCTCAAAGATAAAACTGTGGCAATTTTTGGTTGTGGCGCAATTGGGATGATGTCAATTATTGTCGCTCGTGGTCTTGGCGCAAAACGGATTATTGGAATTGAACCAAATCCAGCTAATGCGGCTTTGGCCAGAGAGGTTGGGGCTGATGAGATAATTGTTCCTGGTCCTAGTGCTGCGTCAGAATCTTGGCAACATGACCCAGTGGTTGTCGCTGAGGTCGTTAGGTTGACTAATGGTGTTGGAGCTGATGTTGTACTGGAAATGTCCGGGTTCAATTCATCTGTAAATAATGCGATTCATTCGGCTCGACGAGGTGGTCATGTGGTATTTTTTGGTTTGAAAGCCGGGGATTTTGTTTTTGAAAATTTTGAGCATGTTATCCGGAACGGTCTCCAGATGCACTGTGTGATTGGTCGGCAAATTTGGAAAACCTGGGAGACAACGAAGTCACTTTTGGAAGATCGACAAAACGGTATTCAAGATAAGTTGTTAAAACATGTGCTCAAAGGGGCAGAGGGTTCGATCGTGAAGTTTCAGACATTCGATCGCGATTCTTTTGAACAAACACTTAAAGAATATCCGAAAGTGGTGTTTGAGTTTTAAAAATTAGTATGACAAATATGTACACTCAATTAAAATCTCATCTTATTAAGAATCTAGAAGAGATCGAAAATAACGGCTTATCCAAAGACGAAAGAATTTTGCAATCACCGCAAGGTATGGAAATCGTTGCAAATGGTAAAAAAGTTTTAAATTTTTGCGCGAATAATTATCTGGGATTTGCGAATACTCCAGAGATTGTTGCTGCGGCACATGAGACGCTCAACACTTGGGGTTACGGCATGAGTTCGGTTCGTTTTATTTGTGGGACACAAGTGCAGCACAAAGAACTTGAACAGAAAATTAGTTCATTTTTAAAAACTGAAGATACAATTTTGTATTCTTCATGTTTTGATGCCAATGGCGGACTTTTTGAAACTTTACTTTCGGATGAAGACGCAATAATTTCTGATGCCTTGAATCATGCTTCAATTATTGATGGTATTCGTTTGTGCAAAGCTGAACGTTTTCGTTATGCGCATAGTGATATGGCTGAGCTTGAAAAAGCACTGCAAGATACGCAGGGGAAACGTTTTCGCATGATCGCGACGGATGGTGTTTTTAGTATGGACGGCGAAATTGCAAAGTTGAAAGAAATTTGTGATTTGGCGGAAAAGTATAATGCAATTGTTATGGTTGATGATTCTCATGCGACTGGCTTTGTTGGCACAACTGGTCGGGGGACACTCGAATACTGCGGTGTCGAAGGGCGAGTGGATATTGTTACTTCTACATTCGGGAAAGCGCTAGGAGGTGCAAGTGGTGGGTTTACTTCTGGCCGCAAAGAAATTATTGCTTATTTGCGTCAGAGATCTCGTCCTTATTTGTTTTCCAATACACTGGCTCCGGTTATTGTCGGGACAACCTTAAAAGTTATCGATTTACTAACAACATCTGGAGAGGCTATACAAAAACTTCAGACCAATACCAAACAATTTCGCGATAGTATGACCGCTCTTGGTTTTGAACTTCGCGGAGTTGATCACCCGATTGCACCAGTCATGTTCTATGATGCCAAGGTGGCAAAGGAAATGTCAAAAAGATTATTGGAAAAAGGCATTTATGTTATCGCTTTTAGTTATCCGGTTGTACCCGAAGGCAAAGCACGGATTCGTGTCCAAATTTCAGCCGCTCATACTAGAGAACAGATTCAAGCCTGTATTGATGCGTTCGCTGAAATCGGCAAACAAATGGGCATCATCAAATAGATTTTTCATTTTCCCGCCTTGGGCGGGACCCCGCCAGCTGGCGGTGGTTGACTTCAATTATATGTGTGGCATTGTCGGTTATATAGGTAAAAAACCGGTTCTACCGATTCTCATAAATGGACTGCGGCGTTTGGAATATCGCGGATACGATAGCGCTGGGGTTGCTGTTATTGAGAATGGTAAAATTGAACGTATTCGTGCTGTTGGCAAAGTTGATAATCTCGCAGAAAAATTGAAAGGCAAAACATTTACTTCAACTATTGGCATTGCTCATACCAGATGGGCAACGCATGGTGGCGTTACTGAGGAAAATGCTCATCCGCACGTGGCGATGGATGGCAAATTGGTAGTAGTCCACAACGGAATTGTCGAAAATTATCGTCAAATTAGAAAAAGTTTGGAAGATAAAGTTAAATTTACTTCTGATACTGATACAGAAATATTGGGTCATTTGATTGCCTCACATTATAAAGGAGATATTCATCAGGCAGTCAGTACCGCACTTTCTCATGTTCAGGGTACATATGGGTTGGTGGTAATGCATTCAGATCATCCGGATAGACTGGTCGCTGCACGTAAGGGTAGCCCAATAGTTATTGGTGTTGGTGAGGGGGAGTAGTATGTAGCGAGTGATCCGACACCAATGCTTGCACATACGCATAAGTGTATATTTCTAAATGATGGCGAAATCGCGGAAGTAACAAGATCTGGTATTGAGACATTTAATTTGGATGATGAGCATGTTGTCAAAGCGGTAGAGGAAATTGAATGGGATCAGACGCAAGCCGAAAAAGGTGGCTTTGATCATTTTATGCTTAAAGAAATTTTTGATCAGCCAGTTGTAGTTCAGGATGCGATTCGTGGTAGATATAATTTGTCCGAAGGCACTGCCTATTTGGGTGGGCTCAATATGACAGAGGCCGAGATGCGCAGCGTAAAACGAATTGTTTTGATTGCTTGTGGTACCGCCTCATATGCTGCTTTGGTTGGTAAATATGCTTTTGAACGCTTGGCTGGTATTCCTGTTGAAGTTGATGTGGCTAGCGAATTCCGCTATCGCGATCCGATTATTGATAAATCGACACTTGTGTTTGGTGTATCACAATCTGGTGAAACTGCTGATACGTTGGCAGCGCTTCGTGAGGCAAAACGCAAAGGTGCTTTTGTCCGCGGAATTGTGAATGTGGTTGGTTCGACAATCGCACGCGAAACTGATGGTGGTAGCTATATCCATGCTGGTCCAGAACTTGCGGTTGCATCGACCAAAGCCTATACCAACATGGTCGCAATTCTTATTTTGTATGCCTTGCAATTTGGTCGATTGAACCGTGTTAGTGTAGCTACAGGCGAGCGTTTGCTCATGGCACTTCGCGAAATTCCAAGCAAGATGAAATTGGTTTTGGATCATCATGAGGAAATTAAAGTTTTGGCAAAAAAGTATGCCAAGTATCACGATTTCTTTTTCCTCGGTCGTGGGGTGAATTATCCAGTGGCGCTTGAGGGATCCCTTAAGTTGAAGGAGATTACTTATATTCACTCCGAAGCCTATGCTGGCGGAGAGATGAAACATGGCCCGATCGCGCTTCTTTCTCCGGATTTTCCTGTTTTTGCGATCATGACCAAAGACCAGCTTTATGAAAAAATGCGGAGCAATGTCGAAGAAATTCGCGCACGCAAAGCACCAGTAATTATTTTGGCAACATCCGGGGATGAAGCGGCCAAAGAATTGAGCAATGATGTGATTTTTGTTCCAGAAACAATGGAGTTGCTGCAGCCTCTCTTAAATACAATTCCATTACAACTCTTTGCGTATTATGTCGCCGTGGAACTTGGGCGTGATGTGGATAGACCACGTAATTTGGCTAAGTCGGTTACTGTCGAATAAGGAATTATGAATCAGGAATCAGGAAAATTGAAGGTGGTGACGATTGGCGGCGGCGGCGGACATGCTGCTCTGGTTTCTGTTTTAAAAAATTTGCCAATCGAATTGACCGCTCTATGCAACACAGTTGATGATGGTGGCAGTAGTGGTATTCTTATGCGCGAGCGCGGTGTCCATCATCCGGGTGAAGTCAGAAGAATATTATCAGTACTCGCAAATGGTAATGGCAAAGATCTCGAGGTTCGTTACGCAGATGGCCCGAATAAGGGACATACCATGGGTAATTTACTTTTGGTAGATTTGGAACAGTCACTTGGTTCGCAGCAGTTAGCTATTGATGAGATTAGAAAGCGTTATGGGATTGTTCATCAGGTTGCACCAATTACAGTGGATAATCCTGTGCTTCATGCAAAGTTTCAGTCTGGCGTCGAAGTTGTTGGTCAAGCGGCTATCGTGAAGCAGCTTTGGTCTCACCCAGACAATCAAATTGAAAAAATTTGGGTTGATCCATCGCATTGTCCATTATCAGATATAGCAAAACAAGCCATTATCAGTGCTGATTACATCATTTTTGCAATGGGTGATTTGTATAGTAGTATTGCACCATCATTTTGCCTGACCGAATTGCAAGAACTGTGGTCACAAATACACGCAAAGGTAGTTTGGTTTCCAAATTTAGTAGCCCCAGTTTCGCATAAACATTACAAAACAACAAATCAAGCCTTGTTATTTTTACAATTATTGTTTCCGGCATTTCAACCTGATATTATAGTTACTCACTCCCAAATGATTGAGAGCGAATTGTTAGGGGTGCTTTCGTCTGGTGGGTATATGGTGAGTACTTTGGATTTGATACCAAAAGCAGGGCAAAAACTTATCCAGGAAGATATATTGAGTGATGTTACGCCAGTACAGTCATCAGTTGACTCGATTGCCAGAAGTCCAATCCAATACGATGTCCAAAAAATCAAACATATTTTTGAAACTATTCTTGTATGATTCGAGTTGCTACACCATTAGATATCGCTGGTATTGCTACCATCAACCGACTGTCGTTTAGTGGTAATAAACCAGAGGGTATGGCTGAAAAGTGGGTAACATCACACATGAATCAGGGTGATGCCTATCATTATTTTGTCGATGATGCAGAAGGTAAGATTGTTGGGTATATTGGTTGGGAAATAAAAGGTGGGTTTGCTCGGGCAGTGCCGGTTATAGAGCTTGAGCAACTTGCCGTGCACCCGGATCAGCGTGGGCAAGGTCTTGGAAAAAAATTAATTGAAGAAACATTTGCAATGATGAAACAATGGGTGAAGACAGCACAGCCAGAAGCAGCGAAGTTAATATTTTTTGTATTAACAAAAAAAGATAATACGGCCGCACAGGCAATTTACAAAATTATTTGCCCAGATCCGATTGAACATACCCGCAATATTTACGGAAGTGACGAAGTGGTCATGACTGGTACTTACAAATTATAAAATATGGCAGAATCTTTTGAAACAATGACGTCGGAGGTAGGAGGGCATGTTTTGGAAATACCAAATGATAATGAAGCCGAAGATTTTAGTGATAGCTTATTTTTTGAGCATGTTGAATCTTTAATAGATTTTTTGGAAAAAAGTGATGATCAAAAAGAAAGAGACACAAAGTTTAAGTTAAAAATGGAAGGGCTTATGAGCGATTTGGCGGATTTGATTGGGGACAAATCTATTAAAACTCCAGGTTTGATTATTGACAGTTTGCTCAAAAAAATAAAATTTGCAAAACAAAATGTAAATTTAAAGCAAAGCACGCTGAGAGCTTTGCAGTATTGCGCTGATGATGTTACAGATCTAAAAAAATCTTTAGAGAATTAGTATGAACCTTTATTCGCCCGCCATTGCTACGCTCAGGCGTTGGCGGGCAGGTGAATTTAAAGAATAAGAGATGCTGATATGAATTTATATGAATGGGAGGGTAAACAATTATTTGCCAAGTACGGGATAACGACACCGCGTGGTATTGTCGTTCGAAGAGACGAAGACACAAAAAAAGCGTATGAAGATTTGGGTTTAAAAGATGTCGTAGTGAAAGCACAGGTATTATCGGGAAAACGGGGGAAAAATAATGGGATCAAATTTTGTTCCTCAGCTCTTGAGGTAGAAATCGCTGTGCGTGAAATGTTTGAAACACAAATTCGTGGGCAGTATGTGGCAGCTGTGCTCATTGAAGAAAAATTGGGTATCCTTGAAGAGCAATATGTATCGATTGTGTATGATACGAATCGTAAACAACCGATGTTGATTTATTCTTGTGCTGGAGGAATGGATATTGAGGATGTGGCTGAGGATTTGATTGAGAAACGGGAATTGGGAATTATGAATCAGGAATTAGGATTTGATGGTATCCCTTTTGCACAAGAATTGTGGAATTGTTTTCTGTCCGAAGACACTCGCCAAGTAGAAATCAATCCACTCGTGAAGACTGCTGACGGACGTTTTGTCGCCGCTGACGCCAAAGTAGCAATTGACGATGATGCTTTTTATCGTCATGATGAGTGGAAAAATTTGGAACCACGGACTATGCTTGGTCGCCTCCCAACCGAGCGAGAGTTGGCTGTGAAAAAGATTGACGAAGGTGAAGCGTACTATCGCGGCACGGCTGGCAAGTATATTGAAATGGATGGAGATATTGCAATTTTATTTTCCGGTGGCGGGGCAAGTATTGCCAATATGGATGCGCTGATAAAGTGTGGTCTAAAGCCAGCAAATTATACCGAATACTCGGGTAATCCGCCGCGTGAAAAAGTGGCCGCACTTGCAAAAATAGTATTATCAAAACCAGGTCTCCGCGGACTCTGGATTGCCGGTGGCGTCGCCAATTTTACCAATATTGCCGATACGTTTGCTGGTATCGTCGATGCAATTGATGAAGTGAAGCCGACATACCCGATCGTGGTTCGACGCGCTGGGCCAAACGAAGAAGAGGGAATGCGACTCATGAAAGAATGTGCGGAAAGAAATAGACTAAATATGAAAATGTTTGGCAAGGAGATGAGTATGAGTGATAGCGCTGGTGTATTGGCAGAGATGGTTGCCCGTCCAAGTGTTTAGCGAAGGCGGGGTTGGTGGAGATAAGAGATAAATGATAGGAGATAGGCGATACGGCTCGAGTCGCTCGCAATGACAGTCATGCATAACTTTAAGAAGAATATTATATGATCCTTTCTGACCGCGACATCAAACAAGCGTTACAAACTAGGGATATTTCCATTGATCCATTTGATGTGAAATACCTTAAACCAGCTTCGGTGGATTTACACCTCGATCGACATTTTTTGGTGTTTGATACCAATCGTCATTCGGTGATTGATCCCAAAAAACCAATGGACGACATGATGAAAGCGATTGAGATTGGGGATGATGAACCGTTTGTTCTCCATCCTGGGGAGTTTGCGCTTGGTATGATTTATGAAACGACTGGGGTGAGTGAGAAATATGTTGGCCGGCTGGAAGGAAAAAGTTCGGTGGGGCGGATGGGGG
>CAZVNO010000018.1:7429-10649 GCA_964628715.1 uncultured Gammaproteobacteria bacterium
TCATCCACGTTACTGCAGGGTTTCTCGATCCAGGAAATACATTGAAGATGACACTAGAACTCCACAACACTGCCAATCTGCCAGTACTTCTGTACTACAAAATGCCGATTGCACAAATGGCGTTTGAAGAATTGAGTAGCCCATCCGAAATTCCATACAATAAAACCACTGGTAGTAAATATATCGGCGATACTATGCCGAAGGCGAGTCAGATGTGGAAGAATTTTATTAAGTAATGAACGGTCTACTGTCATTGCGAGGAGCCGAAGCGACGAAGCAACGTGGCCCCGCCAGAAGGCGGTGACAATGACAGTGTGTTAGTTTAAATAATTTTATTTAGTTTGTTCAATATGAAATTATCTTTAACAGAAGTCAAAACAAAATTACAAAATTACTTTCACAATAATCCAAAGCGAATCACGTTGGCGTGGATTGGCATACATGTATATTTTTTATTTTTTGGTTTTGTTGGTCTGGTGGTGAATAAATTTACTTTTTTTAGTGTCCATGACGTACTTGGTTTATCTGGTATTATGGTATTTGTTTTTCCAAATACATTTATTTCATATATTATTTCATTCTTTTCAAAATTTTTTAATATATTTCCTCTTTCATCTTTGACCATGTTTGTTTCGCCAATTGCGTACTATCTTTTGTTTGCTGCAGTGGTTGTGGCGGCGAAAGACACAATGTCGAAAAAGTTCAAAATTCTTCATAGAATATTTGCCTTATGGTTTGTAGTTAGTATATTAGCTAGTCTTTTCCTGGTGTTTTTTACAATGCAATGATTTAGTATGTCCATCCTCATTACTCCTCAAACTCAAGTTCTAGTCCAAGGCATGACCGGCAAAGAAGGTACTAAAGCGGCCAAGGCTATGCTTGATTATCATACTAAAGTTGTCTGTGGCGTGACGCCAGGTAAAGGCGGGCAGGAAGTCGAAGGGAAGCCTATATTCAATAGTGTGAAAGAGGCCAAAGAACAATTTCCTGATCTGAATACATCGGCCATTTATGTTCCACCATTCGCGGCCAAGGCAGCGATACTCGAAGCGATTGATTGTGATATCTCGCTTATTAATGTAATCGTCGAAAGAATCCCGATTCAAGATACAGCATATTGTTTGGCAGCGGCCAAGGATCACCGCCTCAGCGGGACCTCGCATGAGCTCGGAAAAAATATTCGTATTATCGGGCCAAGCTCGCTCGGATTTATCGTACCAGGTGTTGGTCGGATTGGTGTGGTCGGTGGGCCGCTCGTGAATGATATTTTCGAGCCTGGGAGCGTCGGTATTATTTCCCGCTCCGGTGGTATGACGAATGAATTGTCTTGGCAGATGAGGAAAGCTGGTCTCGGTCAAAGTGCGGCCGTACATGTGGGTGGAGACTTACTCATGGGTACGACCTATGCCGACCTACTTCGACTATTTGAAAAAGATGAACAGACCAAAGTGGTCGCGATATTTGGCGAACATGGCGGCAGTTATGAATTTGAAATTGTAGAAGCGATAAAAAATAAAGAGTACACCAAGCCACTGGCGATATATATTGGTGGAAAATTTGCTAATTTGTTCCCCGAAGGCATGAATATTGGACATGCCGGTGCGATCGTTGGCCGAGGGCAGAGTGCGGAAGAAAAAGAAGTTGCTCTAAAAGAGGTTGGAGTAATGATTGCGGATCGGTATGAGGATTTGGTGGAGTTGGTGAAAAATTATTCATAGAATAATAGAACACGTATTACCAGGATTTCCATGATACGCCATGATATTTATCATCATTAATCCGGGAAATCTGGGAAAACTATGTTCTATAACTCGGGATACATTATCTACCTACTATGGAAAGAGAGCATCCAATTGAACTCAACGAACATGAAAGAATACAGTGCTTGCGCAAAATCATGAGGCCGCTATTTGGTGAGCATTTTTCAACACTATTTCATGGGACGAACGAAGCAAACGCCAAAAATATTTTAAATGAGGGTCTAGAGAGTAGGGCAAACGATCTGTCTTCAATTAGCATTCCATTGTTTGTAATCGATACATCGTATGACAACCAACCAGAAGAATGTTATCGAAAAATTCTAGATTGGCCACATCATGGATACAAATATATTGTCGCTTTCATGGTTCCAAACCCAAAGGAACATGAGCCAGGTGGAATGAGATACTTTAATAGTGTATTCGAAGAGCTTACCCCAGATAAGAAAGTCGATATTGGCGTGCAAGGTGCCGATCATTCATACGTTATTCCGACACAATTCATTCGTGGGTACATTGATGTAAATGCCTTAACGCTCATTGATAACCCTCATTTTGGTCCACCGGATAGTCTGGTTGTACGACCTGATCCACCAGTTTCAGGACACAATGAGACAGACACTTATACTTCGCAAAAAGAAAGCAAACCTAATAATACTGACAAAATTAGTTCAGATGACATTATTTGGTAATATGAAATTCAAAACCGCCATTACCAATCTCAACAACGGCGAAGAAATTATTCGAGGCTACAAACTTGAAGATTTGATGCAAAAGAAATCATTTGCCGAAACTATTTTTTTGATTTTGAAGGGGGAACTACCAAATGAAAATGAAGCAAAAATGTTCAATGCCATTTTGACCAGTGCGATTGATCATGGCCCAGGCACTGCTTCTGGATTAACATCTCGCGTAGTGGCTTCGGCAAAAAATAGTATGCATGTTTCAGTTGCGGCAGGAATCTTGGCTATGGGAGAGTTGCATGGGAGCGCGATCGAAGGAGCAGCGAAGTTTTTTCAGGAACAAAAATATAACGCTGATCTTTTTGGAACAGTGCAGAAATTAAAAGAACAAAAAGTACGTCTACCTGGTTTTGGCCATGCGGTTTTAACAGATGATCAGCGCGCAAATCACTTGTTTGCAACGGCAAAAGATCTCGGTTTTTTTGGTAAACATTGCATTGTTGCAGAAGCAACTCGAGTGGCCCTAAATCAAATTTCATCAAAGCCACTACCGCTTAATATTGACGGTGCTATGGCTGCAGTTCTCTCTGATATGGGTTTTGACGACAAGATCATGAAAGGTATTTTTATCATCGCTCGTGTTCCTGGACTTGTCGTGCATGTTTTTGAAGAAACTGTTTCTGGTGATGGGTTGCGCCGTCTCGGTGAAGAAGATATACTCTATACTGGTGAAACTGGCAAAGAAATTAACTAGATTTTATATGAATTTAAAATTATACA
>CAZVNO010000019.1:0-10492 GCA_964628715.1 uncultured Gammaproteobacteria bacterium
GGCGTAGTGAAGCTTCCTCAACAGTTGAACTGTATGTAGCGATAATATCTCCAGAACGCAAGCTATCACCAACTTTTTTTTGAATAGTTTTAACTCGGCCACTGGTTTCAAACCCAAACTGGATATTTACATCCGGAGATACGGAACCTGTTTCTGTCACTGACTGTTGCAAATTAATCCTCTCAACCACTGCGGATGAGAAAGTAGGCACCTTTGGTGTGCGTAATTTTATTACCACACCAACTACGACCAAAAAAACAATGCCCCCAACAATAACTAATGTTTTCTTTTTCATACAAAAGCAAATCAAATTGAAAGCTTATTATAGCAAAAAATACAAATATAAGCCAGAAGATATACTCTTTACCACCAAGGACGATTCTGCTGTGCCCAATCATAGAGAGCGCGAACCTTTGGTGTATTTTCAATAGGTTGAGTCAGATATTCAGACGAAGCACTTTTATCATAGGCAGTGTACAAAGCAATATCTGTTACATTAACAAATAACTTGCCACCAAGCGCCCTCCACTCATTTAGCAAATCAGTGTAAAGATCATAGATTCTTTGGTTACGAACCACAGAGATAAAAATATCCTCCATTTTTTTATCATCTTCCAAGATTAAACCTCCAGCATAAGCAATGAGTGGTAAATTATAACTTTCGGCCAATTCCGAGTGACTCTTGATTGAAATTTTCATTTTTGAAAGCACCGCGCCTTGCAAATAATCTATAAGCTGATCAGAAGTCATATTTGAAATCCGAGCACTATCTGTTGAGTTTAATTTAATAAACGGAGAAATGGAGAGAGCATCACAGTATGAATTTTGCTGACACCATGTTACTACATTTTTTGCTACTTCTAAATTGCCAATGTCGGCTTTCATTACTCTTATAAGAATTTGATTGCCTCCTAGCGCTCTGGACCAAATATCAAAAATGTTTCCAGACCTCTTTGCGAACAATAAAATTTCATTTGCCTGAAAAGAATTATTTTTTTGCCAAGGCTCATCAGCATTATCAACATAAACTTTTAAACCCGAGTCTAAATGATCACGAACATAAACTGAAAATTTTGAAATATAATCTTCATCAAAAATACTTGAGAAACTGAACCATGGATTATTGCGGGTTATATTTACTAATTGCACCATTATTTCAACCGGCACGCCGTCACCTTATATGTTTGACCAAGTAGAACTATCAAATTTAGCTCTATTTTGCCAATTAAGCTTAGATTCAGGCTTTCTTTCTGAACTCATCCAATTTGTAAACCTAATAACACTTGCCGGTTTTTTTTGTTTTGACAATCCACCATTCAAATATATTACTTTACTCAAAAACTCTGGCACAAAAGGATTATTTCTAAAACTACTCTCAAAACTATTAAATTTACCAATGCATTCAGAAGAAGATAAATGTGTAGCATAAATATCAGATCCACATGTTCCGCCAAGCGGAATAATGTGGATATCCCTAATATAATCTTTCTTATCAGGCAAATCTGTTATGCTTATACCAAAACCATTGTCAGATTTATTTGTGTCAAAAACTCCGATCTCGATTACATCACGTCCTGGCTGAGAAGAAACAACCTTAACATTACCCTGATAATTAATTGTTCCTTTGCCGGCATATAGAACAACCAGGTTATGGAAAAAAGATGGCAAAAACTCTGCCGCCTTGCCTGACAATACTGTTCGATTGCAAACCTGTCCACTCAATAATGAACGAGCATAGCCATATTCATCGACATCAAACTGCTTTGCGCCTGAACCTGTGCCAGACAAACAAGGGGTTGACCTTTTCATCAAATCTATAAAAGCAAATTCAGTATTATCTTCGCTAATAGCACTAAGATTTGTCCCGATTGCGCTGGTAATATTTAAAAAGTTACTTTTTCCGCCATTTTTAATATCGGATAGTTCATACGGTTTTTTGCGACAAGATGCGCTAAGCATAGGCTCATCAGCAAGCTTGGCATATTCACAGCCATATGGACAGTCCATTACTGTCTGATTTAAATGAGCCCCAGAAACACAATATGATGCGACCACATGATCATTTATACAAGCGGTTCTCCGCAAAGTCATAAATTCACCGACATATATACCGGATAAAGTACCATCTTTATTTTCTATACAACTATCCAAAGGAGTTTTTTTTGTTTTGGCTAAAAATAAAATAATCAAAATAAAAGCGAATAAAAATATTAGCGCAAGGTAATTATTTTTTTTCTTTTGCTCTAAAGTACCAAGCATACTCCTATAATCAAAGTGAATTCATGACACCTCTTGTCTTTGGCCCGACTATTCCTGTTGTTGGAATTTTATATTCTTTTTGGAAACTCTTGACTGCTCTGGTGGTTTGAAGACCATAATATCCCGTGCTTACGGATTTTAGATAGCCCAAAGTAGACAGCAGGTCCTGCAATGATCGAACGTCAGTACCAGTACTTCCAGGATAGATATTTTTAGAAAAAATAAAATTAAATTTACGGGTTGAGCTTGAGGAAGAATTACTTATCGGCGCACTGTCAATAGTAGATGATGATGAAATCACGCTTTCTTCAGCTGCTTTTTTTACTTGTTGTAATTCCGGCAAATCAGAATCTGCGACAGTCTTAATAGGTCTGCCAATAGTGTAGGTAGCAAATTCTTCCTGAGTAATCGTTTTTATCCAACTCCAAGAATATTTTAGCTTATTGAACAAAATTTCAGTGGCAATCAAATGCCAGGTATCAGCAAAGAAAATATAAGTAGCCGGGTTTATAGATTCTTTGGCCAAAGTCCCTACTTGTGGTTTGAATTTTTTCTCTGGCCGAATAACGGCTGTTCCAATATCAGGATCCTTTGGCTGATCGGTTGCTTGGCCAATTAATTGAATTGTTCCCAGCGCGTCAGCTGATACACCATCTGCTGTTTTGAAACGCACATAGACTGTTTTTAGCCCATTTCCAGGAGTTAAGATCCATGAACGTGATGACAAAAACGGAACTGCAATTGCGGAAACAAAATCACTTGAATTTGAGATAAGCATAGTAGCCGCGCCAACCAAATTGAACTCAAGCGAGATTGACGTAGTGGCAGTCTGACGTGATCCTCCGTTTATTATGACCACTGATCGCGATGGATTTGGACTCACAAATACTTGTGTTTGAATATCTTGGGGAGTCAGTGATGATGATAATGATTCATAAGGTATATATGTAAAATATGTAGTAAAATGTTTCGTCCAAATAATCATATCCGTGCCGGATGAAAAATAACATTCACCAGACCCAACAATGTTACTTGCGTCCGTTGCGCTAGTACACTGGAGTGAAATACGGACTGTATTACCAGATGTATCTATGTAGGCAACACTTTGATTAGCTCCACCCGGAATAATTAATTTTACCGCCTTATCAAAATCAAGACGAATACTAGAGCCAACTTCCACTGCATTTTGCACATGGCCATGGTTTGTCGAAATCCCAGAAGCAGCTAAATTTGTTGGTAAAGTAACTTTTCCGTCCCAGGCATTTGACGACGCGGTAATTATTGTCGAGGATGGTATAAACAAGGTGTAAGCGGTGGCTGAATTGGATGATTGTCTGGTAATAGTAATATTACTCTGCACCGTAGTCTGTTGATTTGACAAACCACGGGAAAGATCAAGGGTAACTGCTGTGGTCGGCGCAATTGTCGTTGGGATACTAACCGAATTAACAGTTGAGCCTAAACCTGTGTCTGGATTTCCATCAATAACAACAGTTGGCTGAGAGGCTGTAATCGTAACTGAAGTACTGCTTACAACCGTTGCCGAACTTACAACCTGTGTATATACCCAGGAACTGGCGGTAGAAAAATCGCTTTCGTTTCCCTGACTATCTTTTGTTTTTTCCAAAAATTTATAAGCTGTATTTACCGAGAGCTCAGACACTATTATACCGCTCGAACCACCCCACTGTGTGTAAGTCCGCCATGAATCAGAATTTGTGCTGAGCGTACCATCTGATTGCAAATACCCACTTGTAACACAACTTGTCCCATTTGTTGTTTGGCAAAGTTGATATGTGGTGGAGTCGTTGTTGCCGTTTTGATTTACATAAAGTCTAAGAGTTGTTTGCGATACTGACTCAACTGTCGGGGTTCCAGGAGAAGTTGAAAGAGCGTAAACAATTGTACTAGCCGAAGAATAATTTGTTTGTACATTTGCTGAATTTCTTGCTTTCACTAAAAATCTATAGCCATTGCCGGTTGTCAAACCGGTAACTGAAATACCAGAAGCCCCTCCCCATGCGGTATAACTTTGCCAAGCAGCCGCGCTTGAAGAGAGGGTGCCATTTGCCTGCAGATTACCACCACTTGCGCAGCTTGTACCATCACTTGTTTGACAGATAGAAAATTCGGTTGAAGCTGGATTATTTGCCAAATTGATTATAACCGTCATTGAACTCGTTGAAGCATTATTCACTGTAGGTACGTCTGGTGTATTTGCCAAAGTTGTGGTTGAACCATTTACTGAGCTAGTCTGATCCCCATCACCATTTGTAGCATAAGCTGTATATGTATATTGTGTATTTGGAGACAAACCTGTGTTTGTCCAGGCAGATGTATTACTCATGTCCTGGGTTGAGCCAGCACCATTGTCAAAATGAATCACAGCTGAACCAGTGCCAACATTTGGAAAAGTACCATTCGCTGCAACTGAAATTACGGTTGTCGATACACTTGAAAAAGAGATACTGGAAGGAGCATTTTGGGCGGTATAGGCAGCAACCTCGGTAAATGAAGTTTCAGTATTTTCTGAGTTTCGTGCTTTGACTTGCACAGTATATTGAGTGTTTGCCGAAAGTCCGGTTTCTGCCCATGACGTCTCAGCTATCCAACCAGAGTTCCTTGAAGTTGTATCTTTATTTTGAGCATAAAAAGCACTCTGACCGCCATTTGTCCAACCCCAGGTGATTGAATCAGTTGTTTGGGCTGAATGGGTAACTCCGGTCGGGACAGATGCATTTGTAACCGCTGTGCCGATTGAAGAAGCGATTCCGCTTCCACTGCCATTCAACGCTCGAACAATAATACTGTAACTTGTATTTGCCGAAAGACTGCTCTGGATATATTCAATTGTCGGAGCAATAACCGAACCCAAAAGAGCGCCAGTAATCGCCTGATATATATCATAAGCAGTAGCTGCGGTTACCGCGTCCCAACTCCATGTAATTTGTGATTCACTAGCCGAAGTGGCACGGACATTTGTCACCTGACCGGGTGATGTTGTAAAAGAAGATGCCGTTGGTCTGCTAACTGTATTCAAAACACCATCGTTATTATAAGAGGAGAAACGAAAAATATAACATGTATTGGCTGTCAGCCCGGAAACCAAAAATGGAGAGCTGGTGTTGGATGACGAACTATCATAAATAGTAGTATCATATGAGCTATCACAAGAACTATCTTGTTCAATTTTCATGCCATTTGGCAGAGTTGACGGCATCGTAAACGAAATACTGGCTCTGACAGTAGTAGTGTTGGTTGAATTTGTTGTGACTGGTGATGATACTTGATCGGCGTATGTATAAACTGCAGTATTTGCTGGTGAATAATTTGTCTCGACTGAATTTCCATTTCGCGCTTTAACTATAAATTGATAAGCGGTATTTGATTGCAGACCACTTATATTAATACCGCTGGCACCGCCCCAAGCAGCGTATGTTTGATACGCGGCACTACTTGATGAGAGAGATCCATCTGACTGGACATTACCTCCAGATGCACAGGTATAGCCGTCGGATGTCTGGCAAATTGCGTATTCCGTATTTGACGGATTTGAATTTTGACCGATAACCAGTGTCAAAGCTGACGTTGATGTGGCCGTTACTGTTGATGTAGTCGGTCTATTTGCCAAAGTATAAAATGAAACTTCAGTACTAGCCGGAGTGTATTGACCATACGAATCGTAAGCCCAAATATTGGCTACATATTGAACATTTGGAGACAAAGAACTAACTGTGGCCGTAGTGACACTATTATAAGAAATTGAACCTAAATTTGAATCGGAAGAAGATGTGTAAGCTGTATCACCTGTAGTAACACCAGAAGAACCAGTTTTATAAAATATTTTATATTCGGAAAAATTTGTCTCAGTAGTAACTGATCCGAGATTGAATGTTACCGTACTTGTTGTAGACGTACTCACAGACAAAGAACCAGGTGCCGTTGGGTAAACATTATCCAAAGTCACGGTAGTGCTTGAAACTGTTGAATCAACCGTACTGTCGTTTGATGTTATAAAAATACAATACTGTCCATCAGCAGTAGGCACGTTTGATTTTGAATTCCAAGAAAAGGATAAGGTGTTTGCGCCCGGAGTTGTGGTTACATTCTGAATTTGATAACCATCGGCCTCATTGCTAGTAAGAGTTATATCCGACTGGCCATAAGTCGCAGTGATTGAACCTGCGATTGTTGTTGTACTTTGTCCAGAATAACTTGAACAATTTCCAGATTTATACTCTGGTTTTACTTTCAATACATTTTGCTCGCTATCATTAACTGTAAACTGAATAGTTATGTACCCAGTAGTATCACGAACTGGGGTGGCAGTAAGTGACGCCGGTGTTGTCGGCGCGCTATTTGATGGTGTTACTGTCGCAGCAGTGGTTGTTACATAACTAGAATTACTACTAGCGCCAGCCGCAGCCACACGAAACCAATAACTTGTTCCGCCTGACAAAGAAGTAACTTGATAGGATGTAACATCTGCTCCAGTCGTAGTAACATTTGCGTATATTGTTCCATTAGTTGAACTATCCAAAATAAATCCAGTTTCGTTATTTGAATTATCTGTCCAAGACACTGTAATTGATGTCATGGCAACCGATGATGTTGTGATATTGGAAGGCGCTATTGGTGTAGTATCAACACCTGTATACAACCGAGATTCCCCAGCTATAAGATTGGAACCATCCGCGTCAGATGCGACTGTTCGCCAATTCTTATCTACAGCGCCGGCTGGTTGTGTTTCGGTCCAACTAACCCCAGAATCTGATGAAGTATAAAGACGGCCGGCCAATACAGCAGCGATCAAATGCTGGCCGGTGGAGTCAGTTGCCACAGCTCTCCACGCCTTATCAGTGGCGCCAGCAGGCTGACGTTCGGTCCAGTTGGCTCCAGAATCTGATGAAGTATAAAGACGGCCGGGATTTACACTAGCCATAAGATTTGAACCATCCCCATCAACACCAAGCCCACTCCAGGCTCTGTTCACAGCGCCAGCCGGTTGGCGTTCTGTCCAGTTGGCACCAGAGTCTGATGAAGTGTAAAGACGGCCGCCACTTATGGCAGCCATAAGAAAGGAACCATCTGCGTCAGATGCAACTGAAATCCAAAATTGATTCGACGCGCCAGCAGGCTGACGTTCGGTCCAGTTGGCTCCAGAATCTGATGAAGTATAAAGACGGCCGCTACTTGCAGCTGCGATAAGATTTGAACCATCAGAATCTGAAGCGACAGACACCCATGTGGTAGATGCGTTACCAACCGGCTGCGCTTCTGACCAGCTTACACCGTAATTAGAAGACTTGTACAACCTCCCGTTATTTACCGCAACAAACAAATTAGAACCATCTGCGTCAGATGCAACTGAAATCCAAGTGATATTTGCCGCGCCGACCGGCTGACGTTCGGTCCAGTTAACCCCAGAGTCTGATGAAGTATAAAGACGGCCATTATTAACAGCCGCAATAAGATTTGAACCATCACTGTCAGAAGCCAAACCCCACCAAGTCCTATCAGCCGCACCAGCCGGTTGACGTTCTGTCCAGTTGACTGCAGCGTGTGCATGGAATAAATTTACTACAAAGGAAAGGATTATAGATATAATTAAAACTGTGCAAATACCTGAAAATGATAACAAAGTCCAGCGTCGTCTTTTCCGAAAAAGCGTATACGACATCCCCTCTTCGTTAAATAAATTGTAATTTTTGATGTACGCGTTACTTATGTAAAGCGGGAGTGAAATAATACTCAAAAAAACCTCTAGGAATATAATCGCAAAGGCAAAAAGAATTGTTTTTAACGGTGATGCATTGGCAATTTCCAGCTTCAATGCATGGATGTACTTCCCTATTTGAAGAACCATATCTTAAGGTTTACTTGAGACTAACTAGTCCAAAAAAAACTTATTCTAAGTATAACACAAAAAAACATTTCTGTCCTAAGAAATATGTTGTTGATATATTTTTTATTTGAGCCACCTCCGAGGATCGAACTCGGGACCTCTGCTTTACGAAAGCATTGCTCTACCAGCTGAGCTAAGGTGGCTTAAATTGCGCTTATTCTATATCAAATCTTGGAATAATGTCAATCGCCGGCTCTTCGTACGGATGAACTTTTTTTATTTCAGAGATAACAATTTTTACAATATCCTTGTGGCAAATTGTTTCAACAACTTCTTCTGCGACTTCTTCCATTGTGCCAATTTCGCCAATTGCAGGTTGCGCACCAGCGACTGGAAAAAACCTACCCGTTACCGGCCAAGAACTAGTACAATACTCATAATTTCCCATTTTACCAGCGCCGACACGCCCCATAGTAGCCCTAAGCATATCAGCATACGAAACCGGCACAAAAACACGAATCTTCACAAAATTAGATTCTTTCATAAAAGCAAAACTAAAAAATAGAAGATTTTTTGAGCGGGTAACGGGAATCGAACCCGTGGCTCATCCTTGGGAAGGACGCATATTACCATTATACTATACCCGCATAATTTTGCCGGCTTATATAGCCGGCAAAAAAACAATTATTTTATGGATTTACTTCACCAACTGCGCCTGCCTGGGCGTCAAGCTGTGATTTGATGTCTGTAAATGGATTGTGGATTGGGAGCAAAATTTCTACAACCGCATTACGAATCTTGTCTGCCATGAATCTTGTGTAATTATGGCCAGTTCGACGGTCGGTAACCTTAATGATGTGAAAACCAAATTGGGTTTTTACTAATTCAGAGCCAATTGTGCCTACAGGAAGAGCCCAGACTGCATCCTCAAACTCTTTAACCATTCTGCCTTTACCAAACCAATCCAAATCGCCACCTTTGTCCTTTGTGCCGTCTGTACCAAACTCTTTGGCGAGAGTAGCAAAATCTTCTCCTTTTTTGGCGCGGTCCAATATGGACTGAGCAGTCTTTTTTGCAGCAGCAACAACTTTGGCATCGTCAAAATTTGTTACCTGAACCAAAATATGACTTGCTCGAACCTGCTCTTCATCATAAGCTTTGTCTGAGTTATCGGTTGTTTCAAATTTTTCACGAAGTTTTTGTTCAAGTAATACCGGTCGAATCGCTTTTTCCAAATAATCGTTGAAAGAAATACCGAATGTATCCATAATTTGTTTTTCAGCAGCAGTTTTGTCGCCTCCAAAACGCTCCAACATTCCTTTGTATGCGTCCGAAGACTCAATGTCTTTTGCTACCAAAGATACACTATATTTTTTTGCTTCTTCCGAGATAATACTATTGATAATCAAATTACCAAGAACATCATCAGACATTTTTTCTTCGGTTGGCTTCTGTACCCCTTCCGGTGCTTTACTATAAACTTTTCGCAAAACATTCAATTCAGTTATGTACTCATCATAAGGAATCGGCATGCCATTTACTTTGGCTGCCGCAACTCCAAAAACCTTGGCAAATAGTATTGTATTTGCATCGTCAGCTAAATTTTTGGTTGCTCGAAAACCGAGCAAAATACCTCCCAAGAGAGCAACAAGAGCAACCGCCCCAATACCATAAAGGAACATGCGTTTTGATTTTGCCACCTGCGGCGTTTTTTCAGCTCCAGAAGTTTCTGGCGCTGAGTTTGGCATTTGCATTGAATCCATAAAAATCAGCTAAATAATTAATTTTTTTTGTGTGAAAAATAGTACCACCATTTTAGCGGATTGGATACAGACTGTCCAGAGCCTGCTTCTTCTACTTTTTTTACCTCTAAGCTATCATTTTGATTGCTAATTGGTACAGCGATGACATGTTCCCCGTCTTTTTTTAGATTTAATTCTTCCCTGGCTTTTTCTTCGACAAAATTTTGACTCAATACATACGAAAGCATATTAAGCGACTCCAATTTTTTTTGCTGCAAATCCTGCACTTGTTCTTTTAGGGAATTAATTTCTTGTTGAATTTTGTAGGCTTCATAATAAGAACGCGCGAAACCAAATACAAAAGCCAAAAGTAGACCACCAACAACAACCAAAAATAATCGTGAAGAAAAAAATCTTAAAAAATTTTTTTTATTGCTTCTTTCCCTCATAAGAAATCAAAAAATCTCGAACAATTTTGCGATCATCCCATGGTATAATCTTGCCTTTAACCACCATGCCTTGTTCACTGCCTTTGCCAGTTACAAGCACGACATCTCCAGACTGTGCTATCTCAATCGCCTTCTCGATCGCTTTTCTCCTATCTTTTATTTCAAATAAATTCACACCATCTTTTTTCCCAGCTCTC
>CAZVNO010000020.1:0-9998 GCA_964628715.1 uncultured Gammaproteobacteria bacterium
GATTGGATTTCAAATCGCACCTCGAATAAACGCCGCAGGGCGAATGAATCATGCCAATGCAGCTTACAACCTGCTTATAACCGATAGCCCAACAGATGCGATCGATCTTGCTTTTTCTCTGGACCAAAGCAACCAAGATAGACAAAAAATGACTGAGGAAATTGTCAAAGAAGCAGCAAAACAAATTGAAATTGATCAAAAAAATAATCCAGTGCTCTTTGCTATCGGAGAATGGCCGATCGGAATTGTCGGGCTAATCGCTAGCAAACTGAAAGAACGCTACCAAAAACCAACGATTATCATGAGCAAGGGCGCCGCCATTACCGGTTCAGGCAGATCAGTCGCCGGCTTCAATATGATTGGTGCTATGCAAGAAGTGCCGGAACTGTTTCTAAAATTCGGCGGCCACCCGATGGCCTGTGGTTTTACTCTCAAAACGCCAGAACTTCTTGATGAAATGAAACAAACATTAATTAAAAAATTCAATGAAAAAACAGCCGGAGAAGACATGACACCCACACTCAAGATTGACGCTGAAATAAAACTGGAAGATGTCAATTGGGATCTTTTTGAGCATTTGGAAAAATTTAAACCATTTGGACAAGCAAACGAAAAACCTAGATATGCCGCCTATGGTCTTACGATTATTGGCACAGAGCCGGTCGGAAAAGATGGCCGACATCTTCGAATTATTGTAAACCACACAACACCACGGGCGCGAAAATTAATCGGCTGGAACTTATGCCAAGAAACTGACACACACAGTGATTGGAGCAAAGAATTGAAGAAAGGCGAAAAAATAGATATGGTTTTTGAAATTGATATCAATGAGTGGAATGGAAACAGAGAGCTGCAGATGACAATTGTTGATTTGCGCAAAAGTTCGTAAGCCCATAAGTTTGTAAGTTAATAAGGATTAACCATCGCTGCTTACAGACTTAAAAACCTTACAAACTTACTAACCTACAACGATAACACTATGAAACTCACCATCTACACTGACGGCGGATCGCGCAACAATCCAGGACCAGCCGCTCTGGGCGTTGTTATAAAAAATGAAACTGGAAAAACTCTGGCTGCTTACGGCGAATATCTTGGTAAACAAACCAATAATTACGCTGAATATTCTGCGATTATTTCTGGCCTCCGAAAAGCCCGAGAATTGGGCGCCGATGAAGTGGAGTGTGTAGCTGATAGTAAATTGGTAATCGAACAATTGGGCGGACACTGGAAGGTAAAAGAACCGACATTACAAAAATTGTTTGTTTTGGCCTACAACGAACTTCAAAAATTCAAAAAAGTAAAACTTCGCCACATTCTTCGTGCTTACAACAAAGAGGCGGACAGAGAGGTCAACAAAGCCCTTGACCAAGCTACTTTTTCTTCCTAAATTAGGAAATTACAATTATTACTTATTCACACAAATTTATCTTTGCTAATTTTGGTTTTTTTTGCTATATTTATATAAATAATAATGAAATAAAATACGATTTCCCTTGTGCGTCATATTTATAACCTGAGCCAAGAGATCCATCGGCGGAAGGAGGCGGTTCCGACGGATGTTTTTTTGCGTTTATGGAACTTCCTCGCGATAATATTACTAGAAATTACCTTAAACACACTCTCTCTTCCTCTCTACCTTACTCCAGATCACAATAAACATCCGGAAACATTTAATACTCCAGGTTTTGCGTATTGTTTGTACAAAAAAAGAAAAAAGGTTACGTTGTCAACGATATTATCAATGATATTTTTTATCAGTTTTTATACTGGCATAACTTTGTTTGGCGTTATCAGAGCCAATCTAACAAAAGCAGCGACAATTACCTGGGACGGTGGCGGCGGAGTTGATACCAATTGGAGTACGGCCACCAACTGGTCCACAGATAGTTTGCCGACCGCAACTGATATTGTTGTTTTTGATGGGACTAATACCGGTGATTCAACTATTGACGCTGGGTTTAATGGGACGGTTGCAGGCATAACTATTGACGCAGCTTACACAGGAACAATTACCCAAAGCCGATCACTAACAATTAGCGGCGATCTTTTTATGGCAACTAGTACAGCCGGCACATTTCTTGGCGGCTCTGATATTATCGATATCAATGGAAGCCTTAATATTCTCTCTGGAACATTTAGAGCCAGTAGCGCAACCACAAGTATTGCCCAAAACTTTAGACCAATGGGGGGGACTTTCAATGATAACCACGGAATAATCTCAATTGACGGAAGCGGAAATGGCCCAAGTTATATTAATATTCCAGAAAATGGTCTGTCCCTTGAAAATCTAACATTAAACAAAGCAAATTCTGGTGGAATTCTGGGTGATATATCTTTTGAAGAAAATGAAGCTGGAACTTTTACTATAACTGGTACGCTAAATCTTGTAAGCGGCAGTCTAACGAGAACGAATCGTGTTTCTGGAATGACAAATACTCTTATTACTGCGACAGGCCAAGTTTATTTACACAACACAATGTATGGTCAGTACTCGCTTGTAACAATAGCCGGTACTAATCAAACTATAAATTACACATCTGGTGGTGTCGGTACTGCGCCGCCAATACTTTTGAATGCCAGCGACGCTGTCTTTAATATGACCGGAACAGCCACCGGGACATTTCGATCTATTACCATAAACGCAGGCACATTCAACGCTAATAATGCAAATATATATACTAGCAGTCTATTTTTAAGCGGATCAACATCCTATTTCAATAGCAGCAGCAGCATTTATATTGATGACGAATTTCGTTGCTATTATGGAAGTTCGGCCACATTTGGAACTGGTTTTGTACAAATTGGTGTTACTGTAAGAACATTTGCTGATTGCACTATTGATGCTCATAACGCAAGTAGCCTTATATTTAGACGGAGCAATGGAGCGGCAGTAAGCACATTTATACTTGGATACCAATCTGGCACCTTAACAGATGGGCATATAACCTGGTGGTTGCCACAAACAACCACAACCATAGCCGCGGCAACTATTTCCATAGCCGCTGGTGCCACTCTAGATCCAAACGGTGGTACTGTCGTCCTCGATGGCGCTAGCCAGACCATCACTGGTTCGCCTACATTTTACAACCTAACCAAAACAGTAACAGCCACATCTACTCTGTATTTCCCCTCTTCCAATACAATTACCGTTCAAAACAATTTAATACTTGAAGGTACTTCATCAAGCAGCATGTTGTCTGTCCGATCATCCACCACCGGAACACAGGCAATGATTGATATCCAAGGAACTGCGAGTTTGAGATTCTTGGAAGTTAGAGATTTGAACAACACTAATACAGATACAACTGTTGCCGGGGCAACTGTATTTGATAATGGAAACAATAGTGGTTTTAGCGGCATGATCGATATTACCCCACCGACAGCTCCGGGACCTTTGGTATTATCGAGTATCTCTCCAGGCACGGCCACATTTTCTCTGAATACAACTTCAAGTGATGCCAACTTTTCCAGTTACTTGATTGCCTACAAAGCTGGAACGTCTGAGGTTGTTCTTAGTGATACTAACTTTACATCAACTTCAGACTCAAATCTAAGTTCGGCGACACTAAACGGATCAACTGCGACTGTTACCGGTATTCCAACACCAAACACCCAGTATGTTTTCAATGTTTGGGCGTATGATGAGTATGGTAATTACACAACATCAACCGGTGAAACTACTTTTTATACCAGCGCCAATAATCCAAGTAATACTATCATATCTGGATTGACTTTTTCTGGCGTCACCATAAGCTGGAACACAAACAGCAACCCCGAAGGCACTGAATACAGAATCGATGATACTTCTGGAAATAGCAGTGTAACCACAGGCTGGATTACGACCAGTACCTATTCTTTTACTGAATTGATTTCAAACCAAACATATAACTTTTACATTAAGGCCAGAAATGCATCTTCAGCAGAAACCACAGCTGTCAGTGTAGGTAGATCAATAGTCATACTGACTTCCGGTGGTGGTGGCGGTACTGGTAGTACAGGCGGTACTACGAGCCCAGCGCCCACACCAACCCCAACCCCAGCACCTACACCCGAACCTACGCCTACACCTACACCTGAACCAACTACGCCAGACACACCAGATACAACAGGTGGTACTGAAGATACAACCCCAACAACTGGTGGAAGTACAAACACTGGTGGAAATAGCGGTGGAAATTCAAATAGCGGTAATACCAGTGGCGGAACTAGTGGTAGTACAGGTGGATCTGGCAATGTTGCCGGCGGCAGTACACAGCCAAGCTCTGGTGGCAGCGGCTCTAACGGTGGTTCATTTGGTAGTGGAACAATCCAAAATCGTGTTGCGAGCGATGCAATTGGATTTTGGATTGGCAATGGATTACTACGAACATCTGCGGTAAATGGTGAATTGAAGACTCTTGAGAATGATACCTTAAATATTGTGATCAATGATAATGCTGTCGGCATGTCAGACATAACATCCGGTACTGTATCTTTAAATAATACTGAATACTCTCTAACTCATGATACCAATCGTGGCATATGGATCGCAGCTGTCTCTCCAAACTCAAGCGGCAACCATCAATTTAGAGTTTCTCTTTCCCACTCCTCTGGGAATAAAGACGTATTCACCTGGACACTCCGAACAGAAGAATATGGTGGTATTTTTGACGCGGTAACAAACGTACCTTTGTACGGAGCAGTGGTTTCAATATTTGCAAATCCTTCGAGAGAACTCTGGAATGCCTCAATCTATGGGCAAATAAACCCAATTACTACTACAGCTGACGGTAAGTTTGGATTTATCGTGCCAAATGGGGAATACACGCTTAGAATTGAAAAGCAGGGATTCGACGTAGTCGAAGACAGATTGACAGTAAATGATCATATTGTTTCCCTAAATAAATTTTTAACGCAATCAGTTACCTTTGAACCAAAAGTCGAAGAAAAAGTTGTCTTATCACCAGAAATTCAGCTTGACGCACAAATAAAGAAAAACCTGGAAACGATTACAAATAAAATAGAAGAAACAATAAAAGTCAGCGAAACAGCCGGCAAAGTTTCAGAAAAATTGGAAGAGTTCTCTTTGAATCCAACCGTACAGGTTGCAACGAGAAGAATAGTACCGCCAGTATCTGTTGGCGTCACTACTATCGCCTTTTTCCCAATTTTGGCACAGACCACAGTCCCACTACTACAATACCTTTTCTTGCAGCCGATGCTCTTCCTAGGCCTTAGGAAAAGAAAATCCTGGGGAACTGTGTACAACAGCTTGAGCAAGATGCCGGTTGATTTGGCGATTGTGCGATTGGTAAATGCCGAGACGGGCAGAATTGCGCAAACTACAGTTACCGATCGTTACGGCAGATATTTGTTTAGCGTAAACAAACCAGCCGCTTACAGGATTGAGGTGCAAAAAGCCGGACTTGTATTTCCATCAATAATTACGTCTGCTTTGCATACTGATGGTGAATTTATTGACCTTTACCATGGTGAAACGCTGACGATACCAGATGCAACTGCGCGTATTGTGGCACCACATATCCCACTTGATCCAAAAGAAAATCCAAACCAAAAAATTCAAGGTACTAAAATTGAGTGGAAATACATAACTAGATATATACTGGCAGCTACCGGTATCGTCACAACATCCGTATCATTCTTGATTACACGTGACTGGAGCGTTGGCGGATTTGTCGTTATTCAAGTGATTGGCATAATCGCGGCAAAACGCTTTGCCAAACCTCCAGTCCCAAGAAAATTTGGCGTCATAAGGGATGCACAGACCAAAAAACCAATCCCCTCTGCTATTGTTCGTCTTTACAATAACGAGTACAAAAAATTGGTTGCCACGAACATTACCGATGCCAAAGGACAGTACTCATTCTTGGTTGGGCCAGGTACTTACTTTGTCAGTATTGAAAAGCCAGGATACAAGACTTCTGGTGGCGAAAATCATTCGATTAAAAATTATGAAGATGGTTTGATCGCGGCAGATATAACACTCCTGAGTCAAACAACCGTACAATATTAGACGACAATTATTTTCTAAATATGACGATTGTTCTTTGTTATAGCATGCAATTTGCCGAAAAAGCCAAAGAAGTTAGCGAATGGTTTGGTGCACATGGACATACTGCGCACACGTCTGTATTCAATAATGCTTTTCTTGGGAAAACAGATGAAGAAAAAGAAAAAATAAAACTAAAACAAAAATACGAACAAGATGCAATTCGTGAGCATTGGAATATTATAAAAATCTCTGACGCTATCCTTGTTCTTAACTATGACAAGCATGGTGTCAAAAATTACATTGGCGGCAATGCATTTCTGGAAATGGGTTTTGCTTATGTACTAAAAAAGCCAATTTATCTGCTCCGTGAGATTCCACACATGCCCTACTACGAAACAGAAATTATCGGCATGAAGCCAATCATAATCCATGGCGATTTAAAAAATGTCATCTCGAGTCTTTGACAAAAACAGAGACGAGAGATCTTCAAAAAATTGAATTGAAGATTTCTCTCCGCTTCAGGCGGTTCGAAAAACGAGCTTTAGAGCTCGTTTTTTAATTCTTCAAGAAGTTTTTTTGCTGTCCGACTAACTTTCTTCGGCACATCAATCACCACGTGTACATAATGATCGCCTCGACCAGAACGCTGAAGATACGGTATGCCCAAAGCCTTTAGACGAATTGATTGTCCCGAATGAGTCCCTTCTGGAATTACAACTTTTTTTGTACCATCAAGCGTATCAACTTCAATTGTATCACCAAGCACTGCCTGAGGATAAGAAATGTGCGCTCTGCTATGATTATCAAAACCATCGCGTTCAAATCTAGAATCTGCTCGAACATGGATCTGGACATACAAATCCCCCGCTTGCGCACCAACACCACCACTTTCACCATAACCACTCAATCTGATGGACTCACCGTCATTGATACCAGCTGGTATTTTTACATTATATTTTGATTCACTCCGAACCACGCCATCACCGCCACAATGTTTACACTTTTTTTCAGCCATTTGTCCTTGGCCAGAGCAAGTCCGACATGCACCAACGGTCTGCATAGCACCAAGAATGGTTTGCTGCACTCTACGAACCTGACCAGAACCTTTACACTCAGTACAAGTTTTCAATGAACTGCCTGGTTCAGCACCAGAACCACTGCAGACATCACAGTTATTATTTTTTGTAAGCCTAATCTCCTTCTCAACACCAAAAGCAGCCTCGCGAAATTCCAGCTGAACATCCACCTGAATATCGTTACCTCTACGTGACCGTCCCTGGCCACCCCGCGAAGACCCAAACATTCCACCAAACAAATCACCCAAATCCATTCCACCCATATCGAAGTTAAAACCGCCGGCTTGGCCACCACCGCCCCTGGCCGCGCGCATAAAATCATCCCAGCCAGCACCACCACCAAAGCCACCTTGCTGCTGGAAGTCAGCGCCAAACTGATCATACTGCTTACGCTTTTCTTCATTACCCACAACTTGGTAAGCTTCGTTCACCTCTTTGAACTTATCCTCATTACCACCCTGTTTGTCAGGATGGTATTGGTGAGCGAGTTTACGAAACGCTTTTTTTATTTCATCGGCAGAAGCAGTTTTTTCAACGCCGAGAACTTTATAATAATCTTTGGACATGAGACAAACTTTAATTCGCGTTTTCTGAAAAATAAATTATTTCTTTTCGTCAACCACTTCACCCTCAATCGGGCCGTCCCCAGTGCCAGACTCGCCTGGCTCGTCGGTACGGGGCTTCGCCTCCTGCTGATTTGCTTGATCTTGCTGGTACATCTTTGCACCCACAGCTTGTGCCACATTGGTCAATGTATCAGCTGCTTTTTTGATCGCCTCAAGGTCTTCTCCATCTTTTACGTCCTTAAGGGCTTTCAGAGCATCATTCACTTTTGTCTTTTCTTCATCAGTGATATTAATTTTTTTCTCCTCAACATCTTTCATCATCTTCTCGGTTGTATACACCATTGTATCAGCCATATTTTTTACGTCAACCAATTCGCGTTTCTTTTTGTCATCTTCGGCATGAAGCTCGGCGTCCCTTTTCATCTTTTCAATATCTTCTTTTGACAAACCAGAAGATGACTCGATTCGAATTGACTGTTGCTTGCCGGTTGCTTTATCGGTGGCAGATACATTCACGATACCATTGGCATCAATATCAAATTTAACTTCAATCTGCGGCACTCCGCGTGGGGCCGGTGGAATACCATCAAGCATAAATCGGCCAAGTGATTTATTGTCAGCAGCCATCTGACGCTCACCTTGAAGGACATGAATTTCTACGCTTGGCTGGTTGTCAGCAGCGGTAGAAAAAGTTTGAGATTTACTAGTTGGGATGGTCGTATTTCTATCAATCAATTTTGTCGAGACAGAACCCATGGTTTCGATACCAAGCGACAATGGTGTCACATCCAAAAGCAAAATTTCCTTGCCAAGGTCACCCTGCAGTTGCCCTGCCTGAATTGCGGCGCCAACAGCGACCACTTCATCCGGGTTGACACTAATGTTGGGTTTTTTGCCAAAAAATTCTTCCACTTTTCGAAGAACAAGTGGCATGCGGGTCATACCACCAACCAAAACTATCTCCTGAATCTCTTCTTTTTTGAATCCAGAATCAGACAAAGCTTGCTTCACCGGGCCCATTGTTTTTTCTACCAAATCCATCACCAACTCTTCGAGCTTGGCGCGTGAAAGTTTTAAGTTCAAATGTTTTGGACCATCGGCGGTTGAAGTGATAAACGGCTCATTGATTTCAAGTTCTGGCGTGCTTGAAAGCTCAATTTTTGCTTTTTCGGCAGCATCTTTTACACGCTGAAGTGACAGTGGGTCTTTACTCAAATCAACTCCTTCAACTTTTTTGAACTCGGCCAAAATCCATTCGATAATTCGTTTGTCAAAATCATCTCCACCAAGATGAGTATCACCATTGGTAGATTTCACTTCGACTGTCGACTGTTCACCATCATGGGTAATATCAAGAACAGAGACATCAAATGTACCACCACCCAAATCATAAACCACAATTTTTTGATCTTGTTTTTTGTCAAAACCGTATGCAAAGGCGGCCGCTGTCGGCTCATTGATAATCCGAAGCACTTTGAGGCCGGCAATCTCGCCAGCATCTTTGGTCGCTTGGCGCTGTGAATCATTGAAATAGGCTGGTACGGTAATTACCGCTTCGGTAATTTTTTCACCCAATTTTTCTTCAGCATCAGCTTTTAATTTTTGGAGTACCATGGCTGAAATTTCCGGTGGTGTGTAATCTTTGTCGCCCATTTTTACTTTCACTTTGTCGCCATCACCCACAATACTAAAAGGTGATACTTGTTTCATTAGATCAACTTCCTTGTCCCCGGCAGCACGACCAATCAAACGCTTGATTGAATACAAAGTATTTTTTGGGTTGGTAATCGACTGACGTTTGGCGAGCTGGCCCACCAATCTCTCGCCAGTCTTTGACATAGCAATGATGGATGGAGTGGTGCGAAATCCTTCTTTATTTTCCAAAACTTTTGGTTGACCACCTTCGATGATGGCCATGCAACTATTTGTTGTACCGAGATCAATTCCGAGTATTTTCGCCATATATTATAGTGATAATTACAATGTAAATTATTTCTTCACCACCTTGACCTCAATTTTCTTTGGTTCAGGTGCCGCCGCTTTTGGACAAGTGATTTTCAAAAGACCATCAATGTACTCAGCGACCACAGCGTCTTCTTTGACTGATGCTGGCAGAGCAACCTGACGGTAAAATGAACCTGTGCGAACTTCTTTTCGATAATAATTTTTTTCATCAACCTCGTGCTCTTTTTTTGTTTCGCCCTGGAGCGTCAAAACCCCATTTTCCACTGTCACTTTTACATTCTTTGGATCAACCCCGGCCAAAGACGTCTCCACTATCACTTCATCTTTAGTCTCGTACACATCCATCGCCGGCACAAATCCTCTACCAGCGTTTGAATTTGCCGGAAGCCGATTCAT
>CAZVNO010000021.1:0-8646 GCA_964628715.1 uncultured Gammaproteobacteria bacterium
CCTGATTCCCGCTTTTAACGAGGAAGCCACCATCGGCGCCATCGTCGCTCAAATCCGACGGCGCTGGAGCTGCCCGGTGGCGGTGATCGACGATTGCAGCGCCGATGGCACCGCCCGGGTCGCTCGCGGGGCCGGTGCCATCGTCCTGCCGCTGACGCTCCAGCTGCCGAAGAAAAAAGTGAATTCAATGTTGAACTCACTGATGCCGGCGCCAACAAGATCAATGTTATCAAAGCAGTGAAGGAAATCACCGGTCTTGGACTCGCTGATGCCAAAGCTATGGTAGACGGAGCACCAAAAATGGTGAAAGAAGGTGTTAAGAAAGAAGATGCCGAAGCGATGAAGAAGAAGATCGAAGAAGCTGGTGGCAAGGTGACATTGAAATAAGCTTTCAATTCAAACAAAAATATCCCCGGAAACGGGGATATTTTTGTTTAGGAGGAGAAGATTTTTTTACGGAAATCTTTAAAATGTGTTTCATCAAAATCCCAAGCGCCTGCTTCTGGCACAGGAATTTTCCCCATTGCCCCTTCTTTTTCAATCGTAAATTTCACCGTATCAGCCAAACCTGAAAGCCTTGGGCGAAGACTGGCCCAGAGCTTTATTGCTTTGGGCAGTGGTACTGTAAAATGTTTTGCCCAGTAGATTGGGTCGTTTTGAAATAAGTAATATGGTCGGATGCCTTCATTGGCTAGTTTATTAAATAATTCAACGAGTGTTTGTACATTATCATTTACACCTTTCAGAAGGACTGTTTGAGAAAATATAGTAGCCTGGGACTCTCTCCGAAATCGTTGAATGACCGAGAGCGATTCATCGTTCAGCTCTGCCGGATGGTTTACATGGAGCATTATATTTGGATTTTTTATTGTGCTTACAAGTTCATAATGCCAGTCGCGAAAGAGAAGCGGATTTTGGATCGGGAGTCTTGTGCCAATACGAATAATGTCCAGTTGTTTTGTTTTTTGCAGAGCGACCAGGCCGCTCATAATTTTTTCCAAATAAATTTTTGAACAAAAAAATGGATCACCACCGGAGACAATAACCTCGTTTAATTCGGGGTGATTTTTTATAAAACAAAAAACTTGCTCAAGCTCTTGGTCGGAGAGTGTGGGTGAACGGCGCAGTGCTACCTGAGAGTTCGGTATGTTTGTGGTCGAGCCAACTTCACGTCCGCGGAAACAAAAGCGACAATAGCTGCCGCAAAAACGCGTAACTGTCCAAAGGGCGCGCCCAAAGTTTTTTATCTTGCCGTCTTTGCTAATTTTCCCCTTGTATTTGTAGACCAATCCAGGCGCAGCTTCATGTATATCCTCCAAAAAAGGATCGATTATTTTTGTTGAAGAAAATTTTTTTTCTAATTTTTTATTGGCAATAAATTGTTTACCAATAGGACCATTGGTACCGCCAGTGTTTTCAATAAGTTTGAGAAGGTAGGGGGAAATGATTTCTGGCAAGCCCCCTTCGGGATTTATTGCTTTTTTGCCGCGGGGATACTGCATAATAACTGTAACAATCCGTTGTGAAGATTATAATCCAAACTTGTACAGTTTATTTTGGTCTAGTATGTAGGCAATTTTCTTCTCCTCATTTACGATAATGCTGGTTGGGTTTATCCATGCAGGGTCAGTGTACTGTCCGATCAATTTGCCGTTTTTGTCAGTGACCACAACTCGTTTGTGAGCGCTTTCTAGAATGTAGAGATTATTGACATTGTTGTATGTCCAAATTAATTCTGGGTGCTCGAGTGCTGGTGTAAGTCCGGCCAGAGAAAAAGGTTGGGATTCTCCAGAAGTAAATTTGAGCACAGAACCATCATTTTTCAAAACAAACATATCGCCGTCAATCGCGAGTGAAACAGCATCACGAAGGTTTACGTCAGAACTTTTTATCCAGGCCGCACCCTTGTCATAGCCGGTCTGGATTTTGGCGTGTTTGTAGATTTGATTTGTCTTTGGGTCAAGCGTGTAAAGACGCTGGTTGTATCCGAATAAGTCTTTGATAGAAGTCGTTGCATCGTTGAAACCAATATCAGTGCTGGCAAAAGTTTGCGTTTTTTGGTCGAAAGCAGTAATTTTTTGCGGGCCGGAAATAAACAAGATTTGATCCTGCTCCTTTGGGGTGTTGGCAGCGATTAAAGAGGGGAATCTTTCGTGTGTCTTTGTCTCAACTTTTTTTGTATTTGTGTTTAGCAGATAAGCAGTCGTATCGTTTGGGCCATAGGCAAGAATTGTATCCACTATCATTACTATTTTTTCTGTTTTTGCCGAAGCTTGAATCTTTGACAAATCAGCCAAAAGTTCGCTTTTTATGTTTATCCATTTTTGGACTGATTGAGTAACAGTCGCTATATCAGATTCTATACTTTGTGTCAGGGTCGCTTTTTCTGGTTGAGATTTTGGGAGTTGATTTAAGATGCTCATGGCTTCGTTTAGGAGAGACAATGCTTTTCCGCTGTCGCCGTAAATTACGCTTGCGTCAGCCGCATCCTTTTTGTCTTTAACCGCCTGAACCAAATTTTGGTTGCGTTCATTTTCTATCACTACTGTTTTTTGGTGTTTGATGTATAAGGCGCTTGCCAAAAATCCAAAGGCTGAAAGAGCGGCCAATAAAAGAAGTATTTTACTCATGATTGGTAATTCCAGCAGGTAACGTTTTTTGTTTTCAATATTTTGTTTTAGATCTGCTAGAACAATCTGTCTTTGTCCGCCTTTGTTTGTCGCCAGGATAAATAATTTGATGATGAGGAGGCCTAGGCCAAAAATAAATTTTTTCAAAAATAAAAATAATGCGACTAGGCCACTGAGAAGAGCTCGTCCAAGTCCAGTCAATATAAATTGCGCCGTACTAGGTTCGTCTTTTTCGGTGATTCGGCGTGCTTGTTTTACTTCGTCTCTCGGGATAGGATTTTGTGGTTGGACAGGTGCGATATATTTCGGCTGTTTTCCAGTGCGTGGCGCTTCGTTTGGTGAAATGATTTTGAATAAAATACCACCAAATGAATTGCCGTTTCGAAGCGCACTAAGAACTTTTTCAATGTGGTCGGCTGTTTCTTTTGTAGAGCGGCTAGCGATTAGTTTTTGCAGTCTGTGACCTGGGAAGAGATCGCTGGCGTTTGGTGTTCCGATATAAATCGTATCGCCGCGATTTACTGTTCCTTGGAGGAGCTGTGAAAAAAGGTGTGCATTGTCTGGTTCAGCTTCGCCAATAATGTCCATGTAAATAGAATCTTCTTGTTTTTTGTAGATGAGCGCTACCTGTGGCTTGCCATGATAAGAAAACGCGAGAGTGTTGCCACGCAGTATACCGATAAAACAGTGTACATCCGCGTCATTACTATCTAGGACATGATGACCGCGTCGATTGGCATGTTCAATCGCTTCTTCAAACGCATCGTGGTTTTCGTCGGTATTCGTGGATGCGAAATAGCGTGATTCAATGTCATCAATAATATCTTGCAAGTGCTTAATTTGCTCCAAATTGCCGCGGTTGACTTCGGACAAAGCAAAAAAATAACCTTTCTTTTTTTCTTCCGGAGTAGAAGGTTCGGAAATATGAAGAAGAACGTGGCTTTTCTTTTGATCACCGCCTTCCACGAAAAACTCATGGAGATCCAGGATGTCATGCATAATTCGCAGGGTTTCTATTTCACTTTGACATTAACATAAGAAGTATACTATAGTGGAGTAACCTACGACAATAGTAAAGAGGAGGAACCGCAAGTTTTTAGAGTAGTTTTTATATGCTTGAACACCTGTTTGGTTCAAAGACCAGGCTAAAATTGCTTAGGACTTTTTTTCGTGACCCGGTAAAAGCTTACTATGTTCGTGAATTGACTCGGATTTTGGATGTTCAGATAAATGCGATTCGGCGCGAACTAGAGCTTTTGGTAGCTGCGGGTCTCATAGTCGCTACCGAACAGCCTGGCGAGGTAGAACAATCGCGTGACGCTGGTTCTTCGATGAGAAAGTATTACCGGCTTAATTCTGAGTCGATTTTGTACCCTGAACTCCAGGCTCTCCTTATAAAAGGCCAGGCTTTGGGAGAACAAGAGTTTGTACAAGAAATTCGGGACAAGGCTGATCAGGTAGACTTACTTTTGCTCACGGGAAAGTTTGTTAATCAGAAATCGGCCCCAAGTGATCTTCTGGTTGTGGGTGATTTGGACGAAGGAAAAATTGTTCGTCTGATAGCAAAATATGAAAAAGAATTTGGTTTTGATATCCGCTATACTCTCATGACAAAACAAGAATTTTTTGACAGACGGCAGATAATGGATAAATTTCTTTACTCTCTGTTTGAGAGCGACCATGTAAAGGTGGTCAATACGCTTGGAATTTAGAAAATAGAAAGTAGTAAATAGTAAATAGAATTTTTAACGCGATTCATATTCTATTTTCTACTTTCTATTTACTATTTTCTCACTGTGTTCTTACTTCTTGATTTATCTGAACGCGATCTCATCCACCTTGCTCTCTTCGCTCCAGAGTCTATTGTGCATACAAACATTCCTGGTCGTAATCGCGAACTTTTGACTGTGCTTGAACAGTTTCTTGCTGGACAAAAATTGGACAAAAAAGATGTGAAGGGGATTATGGCTGTGGTTGGGGCTGGCGGCTTTACCAATACTCGGATTGCAATCGTGGTCGCAAATACTTTTGCCTATTCGGAAAAAGTGCCGCTTCTTGCAATCACAAAAGATCAGGTTCCAAAAATACAAGAACTTATCGGTGAACTATTGCGACAACCAATCGGTCAATATATATCAGCGACTTACAGCGCTGCCCCAAACATAACGGCTCCAAAAAATACCCTATGATTCTTTCTGATTATCACCGTTATCGTCTGTACGAGATTTTGCCGGGGCTGTCAGTATGGCTGACACTTATTATCGCCATAGTTTTGTCATTCACAAATCCGATCGCCACCATTTATTTTATTATTGTTTTTGACACTTATTGGGTTCTCAGAGTTTTGTACTCTTCTTTTTATTTGGTAGTGGCTTGGTTTCGTCTTCGCAAAACTCAAAAGATAGATTGGGCAAAAAAAATTAGCGAAGAAAAAATTGATATCACGACCAAACGCCATGTTGTTTTTTTGACTGTATATAATGAAGAGTGGGCGATAGTTGAGACGGCCATCAGAAGTATTGCCACCGCAGTGTATGACCCGTCTAAGTTTACTATCGTAATTGCCGGTGAAGAACGTAAGCGGGAAAATTATGAGGATATTTTAAATCGCACAAAAAAAGATTTTGGCGAAAAACTTGGTACTGTGATCGGGACGCTTCATCCGGCCAATTTACCAGATGAAATCCCGGGCAAAGGTTCGAATATGCATTTTGCCGAACGGCAAATGCAAAAATATATTGATGAACGCGGTTGGAATTATGATGAAGTGATTGTAACTGTTTTTGATATTGATACATTGTGTCATCCGAATTATTTTCTTTATTTGACTTATTTATATTGTACGCACCCAAACCCAACACGAAGTTCTTATCAGCCAATCGCTCTTTATAATAATAATATCTGGGAATCACCGGCACTGCTTCGTCTTATGGCTTTTGGCACTACATTTTGGCTTTTGACAGCGCTTGCTCGGCAGGACGCTTTGGTGACATTTTCTTCGCATTCTATGAGTTGGCGCGCGCTTATGGACGCGGGTTATCATGATAAGCGAATTGTAAGTGAAGACTCTCGTATTTTTTATCAATCATTATTGGCGTATAATGGTAAATATGAAGTCACTCCGCTTTATTTGCCAGTATCCATGGATACTGTTCGAGATGACAATTGGTTTCAGAGTATAAAAAATTTGTATCGGCAGCAGAGGCGTTGGGCTTGGGGGGTGGAGCACGTACCGTATTTGCTTTGGGAGTTTAGGCAAAAAGGTAAAAGAATACCTTGGTATATAAAATTAAAGTGGGTATTTTTGGAATGGGAAGGCAAATGGTCGTGGTGCTTGGTGACGATTCTCATTACAATTTTAGGTAGATTGCCAACTTGGGTGGCGCCAGAGTCGGTTCGCCAAAGCTCTCTTTTTTTCAATGCTCCGCATATGCTTGAAACTCTCATGAATATCGCACTCTTTGGGCTTTTACTGTCGGCTATTTTAAGTTTTCCTTTGTTGCCAAAACGACCAGCAACACACCCAGCTCATCAGACAATCATTATGGTTTCTCAGTGGATTTTACTACCATTTACGTTGATTTTTATTAGTGCAATTCCAGCCCTTGATGCCGTAACGCACCTTATGTTTGGAAAATATTTAGGTTTTAATGTTTCTCAAAAGAAAAGAAAAATATGATTTGGTTTCATAAAGAGAAAAAAACGCATACTTGCCTTTGGGTGTTTTTGGTTATTGTCGGGATACTTATCGGTTTTTTGGCTGTCGCTGGTTACAATATGTATCGTTCACTAAATGTTTTGAACGGAATAGTGAGCCAAACACCGTCAGGTATTTTAGGGAACAGCGTTTCGTCTTCGAATAGTTTTTTTCAGATTTTGCTCGGGATGCAGAGTCCGCAGACATATTTGTTGTTGTTTCAAAATAATACCGAAATTCGTCCGGGTGGCGGTTTTATCGGATCATACGCTGTGGTTAGGTTTGATCATGGAAAGCCAGAAATTTTGAAAGTTGAAGGTATCGAGACACTTGATAAGGCTGCTGATAAATCACTACTACCGCAGCCGCCGGCACCAATCAAAAAATATTTAGGCGTTGATAAATGGTATGTTCGCGATTCCAATTGGTCGCCGGATTTTGCCGAAAGTGCAATACAGGCACTAGCGCTTTATCGTTTGGAAAATGGAACAGCCGCTGATCGGATTAATACAGTCATAGCGATTACGCCCACTTTCGTTGAGGGGCTGTTGAGCCGTGTTGGGACCACTACAATTCAGGGTATACCATTTACACCACAGAATTTTACCGAAAAGCTGGAGTATGAAGTTGAGTATGGTTATGCTGATCGGGGTACTAGTTTTGCGAAACGCAAAAGTATTCTTGATCCTTTTATGCGCGAGTTGGCTCTGAAGGTTGGAGCTGACTTTTTTCTTCATTCGGATGCCTATGCGACCCTGCTTGAAACACTTAGTCGCGAAAAACATCTAGTTGCCTACTCAGATGATGCGGAGATTGCCAGAGTTTTGGCCGAAGCGGGGATTGACGGAAAAATAAAACAAACACAAAATGATTTTTTGCTTTGGGTTGATGCGAATTTGGCTGCCCTAAAGACTGACCATGCTATGGAGCGCTCTTTGTCTTATTCCATTTATCCAGATTCAAAAAATAATCGTTTAATCGCCAAGGCCGCAATGACATATGTGCATACTGGTAAATTTGACTGGCGAACGACGCGTTATCGGAGTTATGTCCGAGTTTTTGTTCCGTCTGGTTCTGTGCTTATTGGTGTCTCGACACAGGGGGCTAGGGGTGCTACGATACCATTCTCAGCTATTGACCAGGGTGAGGAGCTCGGTAAAACATGGTTTGGTACGTTTATATCAATTGAACCAGGAGAAACTCGGCAGCTTATTTTTGAATATGCTTTGCCAAACAAAATAAATGAATCAGTGCAGAGTGGATTTTATGATTTAACTTTGCAAAAGCAAATTGGAACAGTCAATACTTTATTGACGCTCAACCTTCAATTTGATAAAAAAGTAACAGCTGCTGCTCCAGCTGAGGTGAAAGAAAAGTGGGGAGACAGTGTGTATAACGTGCAGGGTGATTTGAGACATGATGAATCATTTGAAGTAAAGTTTTAATTTTATGTGGATCAAAAAGGTCGCGATTGACCTTGGTACAACCAATGTTCTTGTCCACGTTCCAAAACGTGGGATTGTTATAAATGAACCATCGGTTGTGGCAATTGCTCGTGAAGATCGGAGCGTTTTGGCAGTTGGGATTGAAGCGAAAGATATGATTGGTCGCACGCCGGATACAATTATTGCCGAACGTCCCTTGAAAGATGGCGTTATTGCCAATTATCGAACAACCGAAGCTATGCTTCGTTATTTTATAAAAAAAGCTTTGGGTGGTGTTCGGTTGTTTCGACCAGAAGTGATGATCGCTGTTCCTGCCGGTATTACTTCGACCGAGCGCCGCGCCGTTATTGATGCTGCGATGGCGGCTGGTGCTAGGGCTGCCTATATTATCAAAGAGCCGATTGTCGCCGCGATTGGCGCTGATATTCCGATCGGCTCTGCCTCTGGTCACATGATTATTGATATTGGCGGCGGCACTGCAGAAATCGCAGTGATATCACTTGGTGGTATGGTATCATCTGGCTCTGTACGTATTGGTGGCAACAGATTTGATGCTTCAATTGCCGAACATATCAGACGCAAGTATGGTCTGGCGATCGGTGAACGAACAGCCGAGGATTTGAAGATTGCGATCGGCTCTGCAATGTTTATGGACAAACCGCTTATGACAGATGTCAAAGGACGAGATATGATCTCCGGTCTTCCAAAAACACTTCAGATCTCTTCTGATGATACCACTGAAGCATTGCAGCATGATTTGGAAGGTCTCATTAGCGCCGTGAAAGATGTTCTTCATCGAACACCACCAGAACTTTCGGCCGATGTCATGGAAAAAGGGATTATTATGTCAGGTGGCTCATCGCAGCTTCGTAAT
>CAZVNO010000021.1:8656-9949 GCA_964628715.1 uncultured Gammaproteobacteria bacterium
AATCTTGATGAGCTTGTTTCTCAGGCGACCGGAGTACCGTGTTATGTGGCGGATGAGCCGCTTCTTTGCGTGGCAAAGGGGACTGGGATTGCTCTCGAAAATTTGGATAGTTACAAACGAAGTATTTTGGCGACCAGGTGAGGGTTTGTAAATTTGTAAGTTCGTAAGTCTATAGGTTTTGTGTATGTTTTGCTTACAAACTTATTAGCTTATAGTCTTATAGACTGTTTATGTTGATTGGACTCGACGCATCGCGCGCCAATCACGCTCAAAAAACTGGCGTGGAATGGTACGCGTGGCATATTATTGAACAGCTAAAAACGCAAAACGCGAAACTAAAAACTGGCGAATCAGTACAGTTTGTTTTGTATTCAGATACGCCGTTGACTGGTTCGCTCGGAAAATTGCCGGAGAACTGGGAATCGCGTGTGCTACATTGGCCGCCAAAAAGATTGTGGACACAAGTTCGGCTCTCGTGGGAAATGTTTCGTAATCCACCCGATATTTTGTTTATTCCGGCGCATGTTGTGCCACTCATTCATCCCAAAAAAACCGTAATGATGGTCCATGATATCGCCGCGCTTCAATTTCCTCATACCTATAATTGGTTTGAGCGGTGGTACACATTGTGGTCGGCTAAGTATGCCTTGAAGAATCTTTGGAAAATTATTACACCGAGTGAGTTTACAAAAAGTGAATTAACAAAGCTATCGGCTGACAGTGATAAACTATCAGCTATTCACGTCGTTCATCATGGTTACGACACACGGTACAAAAAAATTGATGACCAAAATAAAATTCAAGATGTATTGAAAAAATACAACATTACGCGGCCGTTTTTTTTGAGTGTAGGCCGATTGGAAACGAAAAAAAATACCATGAATATTGTTCGCGCATTTACACAATACAAAATTAACAATAAACAATTAACAATTAACAATCAGCTTATACTCATCGGCCAGCCCGGGCATGGATATGATGAAGTGAAAGAAGCGATCGTAGAGAGTGCCTACAAACAAGACATTCGTTTGCTTGGTTGGGTATCTCCAGAAGATGTTGTGCCAATCATGAACGCTGCGAATGTTTTTGTTTTTCCAAGTTTATACGAAGGTTTTGGTTTGCCGATCCTTGAATCTTTTGCTTGTGGTACACCAGTCATTGCTGGATCTGGGAGTAGTTTGGAAGAAGTTGGTGGCGACGCAGCTTTGTATGTTGATCCAAAAAGTACACATGACATCACAATGGCAATGCAGAAAATTGTTTCGGATGAATCTACTCGGCAAGCATTGATAA
>CAZVNO010000022.1:0-9929 GCA_964628715.1 uncultured Gammaproteobacteria bacterium
AAACGAACATAATCAAAATTGATTTCATCGAACCCGAGACTAATTGCTTCCTTGGCAATAGCAATATTATAATCCCAAACATTTTTTTCACTACCATCAACCCAAGACAACCCTTTGTGGTCACGCCAGACATGCTTATCTTCTGTCTCGTATCTCTTGTCCAAAATCGCCCACTCCGGCTTTTTTTGAGCCAAAATCGGATCCTGAAAAACGGTTTGCCTGGCAATCACATAGATACCATGCTCGTGAAGTTTCTTTATCATTGCTCGGACATCGCCTAGCCGATCATCTTTCAATTTTAATGTCACTGCAAGTGGCACCTGGGTATCATAAAGAACAAAACCACTATAATCTTTTATATCAATCACAACCGCATTCAACTCGGTTTGGTCAATCAAATCGATAATTTCAGCTAATTTTTTCTGGCTCCCAGCAGAATACGCCGTCAGATAAATTGCTTTGACTGTGACCGGCCGCGGTTTATCTTTACGCTTTTTCAAAAGCACAGCCGGATCGTCTTTTGCTGAAGTAAAAATACCGCTCGTTAACAAAACTGACTTCTCAAAACGAACTGTTTCTCGCCAAAACCAAAAAATAAAAATCCCAGCGGAAAAAGCCACAATAACCAAAATTAACCAGTACCATTTTTTTGTTACAAACTTCTCGCTAATTTTTTCCCCCACCTTAATTTCTTCCATAGGATTAGATAAGTTGAAGCTCACCTTGTCTAATAATCTTAATTGTACCATTTTCTATACGGGCAATCGTTGTGGGCGGCCTTTCGGGCAAAATACCAGCGTCAATCACCAAATCAGGTTTGACTAACTGATTGGCAAATGACATCACAACAGAATCTATACTATAAGGGTTTGCTCCTCCGGAAACATTGGCTGAAGTTGAAACCAATGGTTTGCCAAGTGTTTGAACAATAGACCGCGCAAAAGGATAAGAAGTCACGCGAAACGCAACTGTATTGTCTGCCCCGATCACGCCTGACGCCAAGCCACCACGATCTTTGACTGGTAAAATCAAAGTCAAACCCGGTCTAGGCGTATTGTCTGATATTGATAGCGGCCAATATTTTTTTGCGATACTATCCGCAAAATCATCCCACAACACGAATTGTTTTACCATCTCCACATCTAGCGCGAGCATAAGGACAGTTTTGGCCGCGTCCCTACCTTTGATCGCAAAAATATTTTCAACCGCACTATTATTGGTCGCGTCACATCCCAAACCATAACAAGTTTCTGTTGGGTAAACCAGTGTCTGCCCGCCATTCAACGCATCGACGATAACAGGCAAAGCTATATCAATTTGTTTAAAAATTTTCATACAAAAATCACCTCTGTCCTTTTACCCAACGTAAATAAGCTTCAATAAACAGATCAATTTCCCCATTAAGGACAGTGTCCGGATCAGTACTTTCAAATTTTGTACGAACATCTTTTACCAATTTATATGGCTGAAGAACATAGGAACGAATCTGGTTTCCCCACTCCGCACTTTTGTATTCACCACGCACATCCAATCGTTCTTTTTCCTCTTTTTCTTCCTGTAAAGTTTGAAGTTTTGATTGCAACACACGTAATGCTACTTCACGATTTTGGAGTTGTGAGCGTTCATTTTGGCACTGCACCGTAATCCCTGTGGGAAGATGAACAATACGAACTGCGCTATAAGTAGTATTTACACTTTGTCCGCCCTTGCCCCCAGACATAAAAGTATCGATTCGCAAATCCTTTGGATCAATCTGGACGGCATCATTGGTATCTATTTCGGGAATGACTTCAATACCCGCAAATGAAGTATGGCGCATTTTTTCGGCGTCAAATGGCGAAATGCGTACCAACCGATGCGTTCCATGTTCTGATTTCAAATAGCCATAAGCAAATCGACCTTCAACCCGAAACGTGCATGATTTTATACCAGCTTCGGCACCACGAGTTTCATCCAATAATGTTGTTGACCAACCTTTTTTTTCCACAAAACGAAAGAGCATCCGCATGAGCATACCCGACCAATCTTGAGCTTCAGTGCCACCACTCCCGGCATGGATTGAAACAATCGCATTTTTTTTATCATGCTTACCGGAAAAAAGAACAAAAAATTCCAGCTGCGCAAATTTTTTCTCCAACACCTCTTTATCTCTAACAATCTCTTTTTCCATGGCTTCGTCTGTATTGTCGCCAAATTCTTGAAACAGTGCGATGAGTCCTTCGGTTTCTTCTTTTAATTTTGTCCAGGTTTCCACTTCTCCCTTTAATGATTCATGTCTTTTACTTACATTTTTTGCCCGTTCGGCGTCACTCCAAAACTGAGGTGTCTGCATTTCTTGTTCGAGCTTATTTTTCTCATCTGACATTACATCAACACCAAGCAAATCCCAGGTTGACTGAATTTTATCAAGGAGTGTCTGGAGTTGTCTTAGATCTTCTTTCATTAAAAGATACTACTTACATACTATTAATAATACTTTACGTCAAAAAAGGCAAAAAAACAACTTAAAGTGCTGCCATTTTGTGTATGTATTGACAAAACACCTAAAAACATGTGATAATTGCCAATCGCTCTTTGGTAACCCACAACAAAAAAAGCACCCCAAGGAGGGGGAAACATGCTAACAGTCGGCGTTGATTTTGGCACTTCCAATACAGCGTGCGTTGTCAGGCTACCTTCGGGAGAAGTCCATCCAGTTGTCCTCGAAAGAAGTTCGGGCAATGGACTTCTCATGCCATCCTGGTGGTACTACGGCGATGACGTCAACAAGCCACTGGTTGGTTCAACTGCAAAGCAGACCTTCATTGAAAACGGTTACACGGGCCGATTCATGACGTCTGTGAAGTCTCACATGCGCGACTTGAACTTGCGGTCAACGATGATCAATGGACGCACGGTTTCGCTGGAGGACATCGTTGCGGCGCTCCTCACCAAAGTGAAAGAGAAGGTGGAGAGCCAGTACGGCTCAATCCACAAACTCTACGCTGGTCGACCGGTTAATCTTGGCGTAAATACCGACCAGGACAACCAGGTCGAGCAACGAATTCGTACAGCATATCTCCGTGCAGGCTTCCCTGAACCGAAGTTCGTGTTCGAACCCATTGCAGCCGCAGCTGACTACAAACAGCAGCTGAAGCGTCCTGAATTGGTTCTGGTTGCTGATTTCGGCGGTGGTACACTCGACTACAGCCTCATGCTTTTGGAGCCACCAAACTCCAGCAAGCAAGACGTCGTCGTCGGTGTCGGTGGAGAAAAAATCGGCGGCGATGACATGACGGCGGCTGCATTTCGGCTGTTCTGGAGCGACTTCGGGTATGGAAGCGAAGTACTGGACTTTACTAGAACGAAGCAAACTCGTATCCCAACCGACATCTACCACAAACTGTCCCGGTGGACCAACCTGGTTCGACTGGAGCAGTACCGGGAAAAGATCCGGAAGGATATCGCCTGGGGGAGCACAGATCCACAAGGCTTAAAACGACTGCTTGCACTCATGAGCGACGATTACTACTTCGACTTCCTCGCAGAAGTCGAGCAGCTAAAAGTCTCTCTGAGTAAGTCTACCGAAGCTGAGTTTGCCTACGAACATTCGCCGATTGCAATCCGGCGCAGAATTGAACGGATAACATACGAAGTCGAGGCTAGAAAGCATATCGATCGAGCACGAGGAGTGCTCGAAGACGTGTTCGAAAAAGCGGGCGTCGTCAAATCCGAGGTCGACTCAGTTTTCATGACTGGAGGTTCATCACAAATTCCGAGTTTCCGAACAATGATCGCGGATGCTTTCGGCAGCAGGAAGATCCGCGACGGCGATGCGTTTGCCAGCGTCGCTACGGGGTTGGCGATGACAGAGGAGGGCTAGAGGGAATAAACGGCGTCAGTACCGGCGGCGATAGTGAAAACTATTGACCGCCGGTTTTTTTATAAAAATTTTGGTACCAACCAATTGTTGATCGGAGCCCCCCATCCACAGGAACCATTGGACTATATCCGAGTATTTTTTTTGCTTTTGTTATATTTCCAACATAGGTCACAACCTCACCAGTTCGATTTTCCTCATATGAGACATGACCAAAAAAATTCATTAGACTTTGGATACGTTTAAAAACATGAGATAAAGAAGTTCCTTTACCCGAAGAAATATTAAAAATTTTATTCTTAGAAAAGTCAAAATGAATCAAGCTTAGATAAATACCATGAATCGTATCGTCAATATACGTAAAATCAAGCGTTTTGTCTTTCCCAAAAATGATAAAATCCTGCTTCTGCAAACTTCGCTTTATAACCAAAGGAATAAATCGATCTGAATCATCGTACATTCCATACACATTGGAGAATCGTAAAATGATAAAGTTAATACCATAACACCGACGATAGGCCTGGATCATAACTTCACACGCAATTTTTGTTGCAGAATACGGACTTTCAATTGCTTCAAGGAGTATATCCTTTTCGGTACACCTTCTTTTCTTCAAATTTCCGTAGACTTCTCGAGAAGAACTAAAAATAATTTTTTTTATTCCATTTTTTCTGGCAAATTCCAAAACAGTAAATGTCATTTCAAAATTATCACGACTTTGCACAGGGTTAATGACTGAGTTGTACACGCGAGCATTTGCTGCGAGATGGATGATACAATCCACGTCGTCGAGCGTCGGCCCTTTGATTTTAAACCCTTTTAGCAAATTACATATATAAGTAACCTTGTCCACTTCAGGATTCCAGTTGTTATGTTTTTTATCTATCCCAATAACAGTGTGGCCACTGCCCAACAATTTTTCGCACAATCTGGTACCAATCATGCCACTACTACCCGTGACGATAACTTTCATAGGGGGGCGCTAAACGCCTTCTGTATCAGAGGGTAAGATATTGGCGAAGTATTTACAACAGTGATGTCACTTTTTAAAACGAATTTTGCACCGAGTGAATCCTGCCCATCAGGGTCAATTTTCAAATTACTCGTGTCTAATTCGACCAAGTAATAAAGTCCTACGTGGTGGAAGTCACGTTCTTCTCCGTCCTTTATATACCGACATTGATACTCATTATGCCCGAGGAATTGCATCTTCTCTATAACAGAATTTGTTTCTTCTAAAATTTCCCGTGTGAGACATTCTTCTATTGTTTCGAAAAATTCCAATTTTCCTCCTGGCAAATCATACTGCCCCGTATAAGGACCTCTTGCTTTATTAATCATAAGTACCGACTCGTTTTTAATATATATACCATATACTCCGAAATAAACCTTATTTTCTTTATTCATACTGAGAAAAATTATTTTTTAATGTAGCTATTGAATATGTTGCCATGTTTTGTACAGTGACCCTACAGTGGGAGGATATTTGTTCATAATAATCAGTGTCAGCCATTACATGTAGCTTGAAAATAAAATCGGCCAACTCGTTATTACCGGAAAAAAGAAAACCAGTATACCCATTAATTATAACATCCCGATGCCCAGGGACATCAGACACCAATGGCACGACGCCATAACTCATTGCCTCAAGCAGAGAAAATGGCATACCTTCAATTATACTCGCAGAGATAAAAAATCTTGAGTGCCGCAAAATTTTTCCAGCTTCGGCATTTGTAACTCTTCCCAAAAATGTTGCTTCTGGATATCTTTTTTTTAATATTACTAATTCATCACCGTCTCCAATTATACAAAAATACTTCAACAGCCCCAGGATACTTGCCGCAAACAAAACATTCTCCACTTTTTTATCTTTAGATACGCGCCCAAGAACGACAAATTGTTTCTTTTTTAAAAATCTTTTTTGCCAATAGTTCTTAGACAGAAAATTAGGCATAAAAATAATTTTAGCGCTGTCAACCTTGTACTCATTTGCCAAGGCAAAGCATTCCTCTGGGCCGCACGCTAAATACCCCGTACAATGTGGGGATAAAAAATTTTCAAATCGTCTTTCAATAATTTTTTGCCAATACGATCTTCGAAGAAGATCAATACATTGCGGCACATGATACAAAGTCTTAATGACACCATCGCGAAATAGTAACCTGCAAATTTTACCGGCATATCCAGTATAACTCAAAACAACACAATTTTTTTTATTAATAAAAAAATTTTTAAACTGTGCTTTATCGCTCAGTAAATACCTATATTTCCTCCTGAGCTGCACATGAAAAATTGTACCCAATTTTTTAAGCAATACCTCATTTTCATCTTGACGCTCTCCGTAGCGGTCACGAGCTTTTATTGGAATAACAAAACACACCTGAAAATTCATTTGTTTTAGAATTGTTGCTTGATGGATAATTGCTCTTAAAATGCCTGAATATGGGCATTCAGTCACTATAAAAATTTTATTTCTCCTGCTCTTCATACAGTGCTTTGAGAAAGTAGAGATCGCGCAAAATTTCTTTTTCGTAACCATCAGGTTTTCGCTTGATTAACGACATATCTCTTTCCAACGGAATGAGCGGTAAAAAAGCATTTACTTTTCCTTCAAGTTCCTCTTGATAAATTTTAGTTATATATGAATATGGTTCAATTATTTTTAACTTGTCCGCTTTAAAATCCATTCCAAGTGTAGTAACATCATAAATTAATTTTGCTAAATCCTGAGCTGGTTCGCTGATGTTTGAAAACTCCCAATCAATGAGTACTGGCTTAGTCTTAGCTAGATCTGTAGGAAAAAGAAGATGTCTCGCCCTGAGGTCACGGTGAACTATGGTGAAAAATTTTGATTTCAATTGTTCCAATCTTTGCAAAATCCATTGTGCTATTTCTGGCGGCAACTCATACTCTGTACCAGCCAATGCATCAACTCGCTTCTCAGTATATTTTTTCAAAAATTGACCATATTCTGTCGCCCCGATAGGATCTCTCAACTTTGGCTTGTCCGACTTTATAAGAGAATGTAATTCGGCTGCTGATTGAACTAAAAAATTTATAACTTCCTCAAGTGGTTTCCCTTGAGAATTTTCGATAAATTCCATCTTTATTACTCCCTGTTCCACTGAGGCTTCTTTAATATTTGGGACAGAAAAATTATCACAAGCACGAACCATCGTTGATAATAACCAACTTAATTCATTCTTTATTTCATAGCTCCCTGGTTCGTATTTTTTTACAAAAGATACCAGACCACCGGCCTCTTCAATTTTTGCAGTCTCATGCCATTGATAAATTTTTCCTTCCCCAGTAGACAATTTATCCATAGAACAAAACTTAAACCCTCTTATCCAAGATAAAACCACAATAGTATAGCAAAATTACTCATTTTATCAATATTGACTCAAAATTTAACATAAATTATAGATTAATAAAAATTATTTAACGGGCGCAATCCACACATAATTGTGGCGGAAACAGATCAAACAAAACAAAAGATGAGACCCCCCTCTCCCCTTCTTTTCCAACCTGTTGTATACTATCATCAATCATATTTCTATTTTCTGATCGCTATGTCATACGTTATTGGCATTCTTGCAATTCTCATCGGAATTATCCTAGTAGTCAAAACCGAATGGTTCGTAGAAAATTTTGGCGCGATCGGTTGGGCTGAGCAATACCTAGGCACCGATGGCGGCACCAGATTGGCCTACAAGCTTATCGGCATAGCCTTTATTGGTCTATCCATTACGGGCATGACCGGACTTTTGGGCGAAATTATTATTGGCACTTTTGGCAGCCTCTTTGGAATAAAAAAATAACACTATATATGTATCATGCCGGGAACACTCTTATTGATCCAGAAGCGCTGTTTGAGGCTGTTGGTCTACTTTCAAATCAACATGTGGCTATTTTTGGTTGCGGTCGAACTGGGCACGTTGTCTTTCCAGCCGCAAAAAAAGTTGGAAAAGACGGCATCGTATACGCCGTTGATATCATGAAAGATGTTTTGACAGAGGTTCATAAGCGCGCTTCCCTCACCCCTATCCACCAAATCCACACGGTCTGGTCTGATGTTGAACAAGTTGGCAAAACAGCAATCCCAAAAGAGAGCCTTGACGTGGTTTTCATAGTAAATATCCTGCCTTTAACAAAAAACCAAACCAATGTTTTAACAGAAGCAATTCGTCTAACAAAAAAATACGGCCGCATTATTGTCGCTGACTGGACAAAATGCGAACTCCCATTTTGCCCCCCTCAAAATCGTCTGGTCAATTTCGGTACCCTCAAAGAATGGGCGCTCACCCATGGTCTATCAATCGAGCATGAAATCGAAGCTGGAAAATATCATACCGGAATAGTTTTCCGCAAAGAAAAGGTATGAGCAAAACCCAAAAACGTTTGATTGGCGATATTGGCGAAAATTTCGCCGCAAGTTTTCTGACCAACAAAGGATACGAAATAATCGCAAAAAACTTTCAAATAAAAACCGGTGAGCTGGATATTGTTGCCTGGCACGAAAAACCCCGTTTTGGAAAAACACTTTGTTTTGTGGAAGTAAAAACTCGCGAACTTGATGACGGCAGCGCAGAGAGAGCCACTGGGTACAACAAACTCCAACGCATGTTTTCTGCTGCCAAAGCCTTTTGTCTGCAACACAAGATACCGACCGAAACCACCCCAATTCAATTTGAACACGTGAGTGTTTATAACCAAAAAAACCAATTGGAACCGGACATACGCCACTTCGTAATTCCAGTTGACTAAAAAGCTTGACAAAACACCTGATTTGTGCTATAGTGTACTTTGTAAGTAGCTGATAATATCACGCTGCTTTTATTTTACTCAATTTTTAATCTTCTAACATCCAACCACTATGGCATCAGACATTTCAAAAGCAATTCAATTCCTTTGCACGGAAAAAAATCTTCCATACGAAACTGTTCTCGAAGCCCTCGAGTCAGCCCTAGGAGCAGCTTTCCGCAAAGATTTTGGTAACCGCCAACAAAATATTAAAGTAAAATTTGATCCAGAAACTGGAGACATGCAGGTTTGGGACGAAAAAGAAGTTGTTGAAGATATCGAACCAGAAGAACTGGAAAAGGCACAGGCCGAATTAACTGCCCGACGCGAAGAAGCCGAAAAAACCGGAAAAATTTTAACCGAAGAAGAAACGGCTGATTTGGTTCGTTTTAACCCAAAAACACAAATGATGATAACCGAAGCAAAAACGCACAAAAATGATATTAAAATTGGAGACATCATTACGATTTCTCTTGAAGTGCCTTCAGACTTTGGCCGCATGGCAGCCCAAACAGCCAAACAAGTTATCATCCAAAAACTTCGCGAAGCCGAACGCAATACTGTATTTGAAGACTTCAAGACCCAGGAAGGCGCCATTGTCCAAGGTACTATCCAACGCCGTGATCGCTCGGGCGGTGTAATTGTTGACCTTGGAAAGATCACTGGTATCGTTCCTCAGACAGAACAAATTTTCCGAGAACAATATCGACCAGGCGCTCGCTTGCGCTTCTTGGTTTTGACTGTTGCTATGGGTGCCCGCGGTCCTGAAATTGTTTTATCGCGCTCAAATAACAAAATGGTTGAAACGGTTTTCAAACAAGAAATTCCTGAAATCGCTGATGGTTCGGTGGAAATCAAAGGTATTGCCCGCGATGCCGGCAACCGTTCAAAGGTAGCTGTATTTACAAGTGAAGATGGTATTGACCCAATTGGCTCTTGTATCGGACAACGCGGCAGTCGTATTACCACAATCATTGACGAACTTGGCGGAGAAAAAATTGATATTATCCAATATAGCACAGATGCCGTTGAGTACATCAAACACGCCCTCTCGCCTGCCAAAATCGCTTCAGTCACACTAGACGAAGCTACCAAAGAAGCATCGGCAACAGTTGCGCCAGATCAATTTTCTCTGGCGATTGGCCGCGGTGGCCAAAATGTCAGATTGGCAGCCACTCTGACTGGCTGGAAAATTAAAGTAGTCGAACAAGGAAACGAAGACATGGTGGTAAGCAGTGATGACAACACTGTACCAGAAGAAATCTCT
>CAZVNO010000023.1:0-2204 GCA_964628715.1 uncultured Gammaproteobacteria bacterium
AAAATGGTCATAAATTTAGAAATTAGATTTTAGAAATTAGTCATTATCCAATGGCTCCTTCCATTTCCATCTCAATCAATTTATTCAGTTCCAGAGCGTACTCAAGCGGCAACGCCTTTACAATCGGCTCGATAAAACCCGACACAACCAATTGTGAAGATTGCTCTTCATTCATGCCCCGACTCATCAAATAAAAAATTTCATCATCACCGATTTTGCCGACTCGCGCCTCATGAACAATATTAACTTGTTCATTTTCAATTTTCATATCAGGCACAGTGTTTGAAATTGACTCGTTATCAAGAATAAGCGCGTCACAGGTCACTGACACATCCGAATTTTCGGCTTTTTGCGTAACTTTTACGAGGCCGCGATAAGTCGATATACCACCTCCAGCAGAAATTGATTTTGAACGGATGGTTGATTTTGTATTTGGCGCTGCGTGAATTGTCTTTGAACCTGTATCCTGATTTTGTCCAGGACCAGCAAAAGCGACACCCAGACTATCTGATCTGGCTCCCCTGCCTCGGAGAATTGAACATGGATACAACATTGTCGTTCCAGAACCCATATTACCATTTACCCATTCAATGACACCATCTTCGTCAACCAACGCGCGTTTGGTATTCAAATTAAAAGTATTTTTTGACCAATTTTCGATTGAGGAATAACGAACCCGAGCATTTTTGTGTACAAAAATTTCCACACAGCCAGCGTGCAGAGCATTGGCATTGTATTTTGGCGCGCTGCAGCCTTCGATATATTGAACTTCGGATCCTTCGTCGGCAATAATGAGAGTATGTTCAAACTGCCCACCACGTTCCGCATTCATGCGAAAATAAGCCTGAAGCGGCAAATCAACTTTGACATTTTTTGGCACATAAATAAATGTCCCACCGCTCCAAACAGCGGCATGGAGCATTACGAACTTATGATCATTGATCGACACGCACTGAGTCATAAAATATTCCCGTACCATCTCCGGATATTTCTGCACGGCCACGTCCATATTTTCAAAAATAACCCCCAGATCTTCCCATTGCTTTTTCAAATTATGATACACAACATCACTGTCATACTGCGCGCCAACACCGCTCAATGCTTTTTTTTCTGCCTCTGGAATCCCCAAACGCTCAAAAGTTTTTTTGATATCATCAGGAACATCAGCCCAATCGTTCTTTTCCTCCGTACCCGGGCGAACAAAATAGACAATACTTTCCAAATCCAAATTTGCCAAACTAGGACCCCACTTAGGCAGAGATGCTTGCCGATAGAGCGTAAAAGCTTTTAAACGTTTTTTGAGCATCCATTCTGGTTCATTTTTTTGTCGAGAAATTTCCCGAACAATATCTTCATTTAATCCTTGAGGAGCCTTAAACGAAGAACTATCCACATTAGCCTGTTCATAAAGACTACGATCGATCAATCCAGTTTTAAAATTATTTTTCATGATTAACTTTAAAATACCACTAGTTATGGTCTAGCGCTATATAATTGACCAAGTAATTGGAACGGTGACTCAGTCGAAGATATTTCATGATCACAGGCTATGATTGTCTGCGCGCCAGTTGTTGGATAAAACACATATTGATACTTGGTATGACTCAAACCACCAAAAGACGAGCTGCAGCCATAAGCCGAAGAACTTTGCGGCACAGCTCGACTTAGAAGTGAAGTATAATTTAGCTGTTCAATTTGCTGTTTCAAAAGAGACAAATCAGAGGCTGATAATGGATTCAGTAACTGATTATTTTTTTCGTATCTACCATCACTGTAAATAACTATAATTACTGGCTGACAGGAACCCAAAATACAAAGACCAGAATCAATTCGCCACTCTACCAAAGGGTGTGGCGCTAAATTTGGCAAAACCAAACTGCCAGGCGCATTTAATACTGGCGAAGGTATACTTGGGGATACCAAAATTGCTGGGGATTGATTTGTAGGACTGTTTGTTGGAGTAGATGGTGGCGAGATCAATCCTCCTAGATCAGCAGTCGGTATCGGTGCTGTCGGCGGCTGCAACTGTTCAATTGGAAGCCTTGGTGATGAAGGTGGAGTCGCTGGTGGAGTTGCAGTATTACCTGTCGCCGGAGTGCCGCTACCAGAATTTGATACCGGAGGGTTGGGGTTATTTGTGCTGCTTGTTGGATTGTTTGAGTGCTGATAAACTTACATCAACTTTACTTTCTCAATCTTATTTG
>CAZVNO010000023.1:2214-5135 GCA_964628715.1 uncultured Gammaproteobacteria bacterium
AAACCGGAGAATTGTTGTGCGATGTACCAGATGCGTCAAGCTCACCAGAATTTGGTACTGTGGATTCCACCTCTGCGATACCACCACCTGCACTATTATTTTCACTAGACACATCATCAGTATTTACATTTACAATTTCAGGATTATTATTGGTGTCAGAAAAATATTTTTTTTCATCAACCAAAAGAACAATAAAAGCAAATAAACCTAATGCCAAAAAAGTAATATATAAAATTTTCTCTTGTTTTTTTGTCATATGCTATTAATTAAATGTAATTCTTTTATTATAAGTGACAAATACTTAACAACAAAATTAATATCCTTTTTTGTAGTTTCTTTTCCGATCGTAAAACGAATAGTACTTTTTGCCTCCAACTCAGTTTTGCCGCAAGCCAAAAGAACATGCGAAACTTCATCTCTAACCGACGAACAGGCAGATCCGCTGGATGCTATCACGCCATATCTTTCCAAATAAAACAAAAGGGCTTCCGCCTCGATATCGACAAATGAAACATTTAAATTATTTGGCAAACGTGAATAATTTTTATCTTTATTAGAAAAAATATCAGACCCATTCAATTTTGCTTCAGGAATATTTTTTTTAATCTCTTGCCAAAAATATTCAATCAACTCCAATTGTTTTTTATTTATTATTTTTTGCTCTTTGGTTATCAATTCGATTGCCCTACCAAAACCAACAATTCCAGCTACATTCTCTGTCCCGCTTCTTAGACCACCTTCTTGCCCCCCGCCATAAATAATTGGTTCAATTTTTACACCACGACGAACAAAAAGAGCGCCAATTCCTTTTGGGCCGTAAATTTTACTCCCATTTATACTAAGCAGATCAACGTGAAGCTTCTCGACATGCATATCCAAATAAGCCGTGGCTTGGCAGGCGTCAGTGTGAAAATATGGGTATTGGGTATTATTCTCTTTTCGCCACTTCAAAATTTCACGACCAATCTCAGCGATTGGCTCGACAGTTCCAATTTCATTGTTCGCATACATGATAGAAACAAGCACAGTTTCTTTCCGGATAGCCCCCTTCACTTGCTCCTTGCCGATTACTCCTTTTTCATTCGGCTTCAAATACGTAACCCTCCAACCCTGTTTTTCAAGAGATTTGATTGGTTCCAAGACTGCATGGTGCTCAATTTCAGAAGTAATAATGTGACCAAAACGTTTATTGTCTAACATGTAACCTTTTGCCATGCCTAAAATCGCAGCATTTATTGACTCCGTTCCCCCACTTGTAAAAAAAATAGTGTCTTTCTGAGTACCAAAAAAGTTTGCAATAATCTGCCGAGCATTATCAATCGCTTTGCGAACCGCGAGTGATTGCCTTGAAAGACCAGACGGATTGGCAAATTGTTTTGCTAGATAAGGTTTCATGGCCGCAAAAACACGCTGGTCAATTGGTGTAGCCGCAGCGTGATCAAGATAAATTTGTCTTTGTTTTTTCAATTTAGATGGAAACATATTTTATCTGAAGTCAGCAATTGTTGTTTGCTCCAAAAGCGCCGTAACCCGGCTATTAAAAACCGACATGTTTGGCTTCAAAGTACACTTATCTTGTTTGGAACAAAACTCACCACGAATACAGGCTGCGGCACCTGCGTGGTCATCGAGCGCCTCGATCACTCTGCGGAGAGTGATATTACTGGGGTCAACCAAAAGTTTATAACCGCCACCCGAACCTTTGGCCGCTTCGATGAGACCGGCTTTTCGCAAATGCATGGCAATTTTTTGCAAAAATAAGAAAGATATGTTACTCTCGGTTGAGAACTTTTTTAGGCTTAGATATTCATTTTTTGGCACTTTTGATAGGCCTAGAATAAGCTGAAGCGCGTAATCTGATTGTCGACTTATCTTTATCATACTAGAAAAGTATGATATCAAAAGACAAGCTAAATGTCAACCAAAACACTCTCTATGGAACAAACATTTATTGAAGCAAAATTAGTCTCAAAAAAAGAGATCGCGAAAGACGTAATTGAATTGCGTTTTACAAAACCGCTTGATTTTTCATTTAAAGCCGGCCAATTCGTGCAATTTCAAATTCCAACCGCCAATTCACCGGTTTTACGCTCTTATTCACTATCATCCAACCCATCAGATCCAGACCTGGAATTATGCATAAAAAAAATCCCAAATGGCACAGGCTCAACTTTTTTTGATTCTCTGCCGATTGGCGGCTCTGTAAACATTAGTTTGCCAAAAGGGCGCTTTACGGTTGAGGCAAATAATTTACCTTTAGCCTTCATCGCTACTGGCGCTGGCCTAGCTCCAATCATGTCAATAATTTCGGATGAATTGGTAAATAAAAAAAATCCAGAAACCTTATACTTACTTTTTGGAGTAAGAAGCGAGGAAGACTTATTTTGGCTGGACAGATTAAACTCTCTCCAAGAAAAATATTCTAATTTTAAATACGGAATAACCCTGTCTCAACCGACCCAAAGTTGGCAAGGTTTATCAGGCCGTGTCACCAATCATTTTGATTTTGAAAATATTCAACATTTCTATCTCTGCGGCAACACCGAGATGGTGAAAGACGCGCGCGAACTTCTCATCGCAAAAAATATCCCTGCCTCGCAAATTCACTTTGAAATTTTCTAGGGTATTGAAAAAAATATTATTCTCTGCTAAAACACAGGAAGCTCTTCGGGGCAAGGAGGTTGTGTGTGCAGGCATGTTTATATCAACAGCAGAACAACCCGTGACTACAGGATTGTCCTAGGTCGCGCGGATCGCCTAATGGCAGAAAAGCCTGATGGCGCCAACTACATCTGCGTCAGGTACACCGGCACTTCGTGCAACGGCGGTACTGGCACAGATGGTGCTAGCATGACCATGACATCTCAAGAGACAGGCCTTAGAGCCAGGTCTCGAACCATGAGCTAAGGCTCAAATGACCT